>NZ_VISL01000001.1:605000-905000 GCF_007827465.1 Dokdonia sp. Hel_I_53 | reverse complement strand
TGACACTTCATTCAATAGATACCCAGATCCAAAACAGCGCGATCTAAAAACACTCATTACAGAAACTGAAAAGTTGGACAAAGCACAACTATTCTTAGGCAATGGGAGTGATGAAGTGCTAGACTTACTCTTTAGAGCTTTTTGTAATCCCGGTAAAGACAATGTACTTATTGTGCCTCCTACCTATGGAATGTACAAAGTACTAGCCCAAACCAATGATATTGGCATTAAGGAGGTGCCACTAGATTTAGACTTTCAGGTACAAACCGCTAAGGTTTTGGAAGCAGTAGATGCACAAACCAAGCTTATTTTTATTTGCTCACCTAATAATCCTACCGGTAACAGCATCGCTAGAGATAAAATTGAAAAATTGCTAGCCAATTTTAATGGTTTGGTAATAGTAGATGAAGCATATGTTGATTTTACAGACACCCAAAGCTGGTCACAACGTTTAAAGGATTTTCCTAACCTTGTGGTCGTAAAAACCATGTCTAAAGCTTATGGTCTGGCTGGATTGCGATTAGGGATGTGCTGGGCATCTTCAGAGATTGTAGCAATTCTCAATAAAATAAAACCACCGTATAACGTAAACGTACTCACCCAGCAGCAAACGCTGGCGCGCTATGCAAAAAAGCAAGAGGTGGCAGAGGAGATTGCAAATATCAAGATGCAGCGTGCTACACTAGCCGCATCTCTTAAGGAATGTAGTTTCGTGTCGCAAGTATTTCCATCAGAAGCAAACTTTATCTTAGCTCGCGTAGATGATGCAAACATGCGTTACCAACAGCTTATTGAAAAAGGTATTGTGATACGCAATCGTAGTACGCAAACCTTATGTGAAAATACCTTACGTTTTACCGTAGGCACACCCGAAGAAAATAACAAATTAATCACCGCATTAGATAGCTTAGTATAATGGCAAAAAAAGTATTATTTATAGATAGAGACGGCACCATCATTAAGGAAACGGTAGATGAGCAAATAGATGCCTTTGAAAAAATGACCTTTTACCCAAAAGCATTTACTTGGCTGGGCAAAATTGCGCAAGAGCTAGACTATGAACTAGTGATGATTACAAATCAAGATGGACTAGGCACAGACAGCTTTCCAGAAGATACCTTCTGGCCCGTGCATAATTTTATCATGAATTCTTTTGAAAATGAAGGGGTAGTTTTTGATAAGGTTTTTCTAGATCGCACTTTTCCGCATGAGAATAAAGATACACGCAAGCCAGGAACTGGGCTACTCACGGAGTATTTTTCAGAGGAATATGATTTGGAAAACTCTTTTGTAATCGGAGATCGATTAACAGACATGCAACTGGCTACAAACCTAGGAGCCAAAGGTATTTTTATCAATGATGAAACCCATCTAGGGACAGGAGAAATCACCGTTACAGAAGAGGAGCTTACTAAAGACATTGCGTTAGAAACCAGTGATTGGGAAGAAATTTATAAGTTCCTTAAAATGGAGCGCAGAGTAGCTACGCTTGCGCGAAAGACTAATGAAACCGATATCAAAATCGAGCTCAACCTAGACGGTACAGGTAAATCTAATATCGATACGGGCATCGCCTTTTTTGACCATATGCTAGACCAAATAGCACGTCACGGTCAGATGAATTTAAATATATATGTGAAAGGAGATCTTGAAGTAGACGAACACCACACCATTGAAGACACGGCAATCGCATTAGGTGAGGTATTTGCGAAAGCTTTAGGAAATAAATTAGGTATTGAGCGTTACGGTTTTTGCTTGCCTATGGATGACTGTCTTGCACAGGCAGCGATAGACTTTGGTGGTAGAAATTGGCTTGTTTGGGAAGCAGATTTTAAACGTGAGATGATCGGTAAGATGCCTACAGAGATGTTTTACCACTTTTTTAAATCCTTTACAGACGGTGCAAAAGCAAACCTAAACATCAAAGCTGAAGGTGAAAACGAGCACCACAAAATAGAAGCAATTTTTAAAGCCTTTGCTAAAGCTATTAAAGTCTCGGTAAAAAGAGACCCAGAGAAAATGATTTTACCCTCTACAAAAGGAATGCTTTAATGAAAATAGTAATCATAAACTACGGCGCCGGTAACATCCAGAGTATCAAATTTGCGATAGAACGGCTGGGATATACGGCAACTTTATCAGATAAAGAGTCTGAGATAAGAGCGGCAGATAAAGTGATTTTTCCTGGAGTAGGAGAGGCAAGTAGTGCCATGCAAAAATTGCGAGATACTGGTTTAGACACAGTTATTCCTTCCTTAACCCAGCCTGTTTTAGGGATTTGCTTGGGGATGCAATTAATGTGTGCCCATTCTGAAGAGGGAGATACCCAAGGGCTTGGTATTTTTGAGGTAGATGTGTTACGCTTTCGCGAAAGCGTAAAAGTCCCACAAATCCAATGGAACACCATTTCAGATTTAAAATCAGACTTCTTTAAAAATATACCCGAAGATTCTTTTATCTATATGGTGCATAGCTATTATGCAGCTATAACAGAAGAGACCATTGCCACCACAACCTATGGCATACCGTATAGTAGTGCCTTAGCAAAAGATAATTTTTACGGCACCCAATTTCACCCAGAAAAGAGCAGTGGTGTGGGTGAACAAATACTTAAGAATTTTTTAGAATTATGAGAATAATACCGGCAATAGATATTATTGAAGGTGCCTGCGTGCGACTTTCAAAAGGAGATTATAGTACAAAAAAGGTGTATAATGAAAATCCGCTTGAGGTGGCAAAGCAATTTGAGGCACACGGCATCAAACATCTACATCTTGTAGATCTTGATGGAGCTAAAAGTAAGCATATCGTAAACCACAAAATTCTTGAAGAAATTGCTTCCAAAACTAGCTTAAAAGTTGATTTTGGAGGGGGGTTAAAAACAGATGATGATTTGCGTATCGCTTTTGAGAGTGGCGCTGCCCAAATTACGGGAGGAAGTATTGCGGTAAAAAATCCTGATCTTTTTACCACCTGGATTAAAACCTATGGAAGTGATAAAATCATCTTAGGCGCAGATGCCCACCACCGTAAGATCGCCGTATCTGGTTGGCTAGAAGAATCTGATGATGACGTGGTAGAGTTTATCACAAACTATCAAGAAAAAGGAGCGCGCTATGTGATCTGTACAGATATTAGTAAAGATGGTATGTTAGAAGGCCCAAGTTTTGATTTGTATGAGGAAATTCTAGAAGCTTCCTTAAAAGTTTCTAAAGATTTTCCCATAAAATTAATTGCCTCTGGTGGAATTTCTACCTTTGTTGAGCTTCCTAAGCTAGCCGCTTTAGGTTGTGAAGGAACAATTATTGGAAAAGCGATTTATGAAAATAGAATCTCTCTAAAACAATTAGAAAATTTTATAGTATCAAATTAAGAGGAGAATGGATTTAGAGTGGAACCAAGAATTTAAGGATAATGCAATTTACCGTATTGATGAAAATGTACGTATGGTAAGCATAGCTCTTTCTAAAATTCAAGAGGAAGAAATATGGACGAAGCAAAATAGATCTCTAAATACGCTAGGGAATATGCTGCTGCACATATGCGGCAACTTAAAACAATACGTACTATCTAGTATAGGAGGAGAGGCAGATGATAGAGATCGAGATCTTGAGTTTGAAGTAGAAGATGGATTTAGCCGTGATGAACTTTTACAAAAATTATTATTCATTACGAGTTCTGTAAATAAAACCATAAGTGAAGCCACCGATGAACAACTGCTCACAACCTACAATGTCCAAGGATTTCAATTCTCTGGAATAGGAGCTATATTACATGCAGTAGAGCATTTTTCATATCATACAGGTCAGATTTCTTTTCAAGTAAAACTCATTATAGATGAGCCACTCGGCTTTTATGCGGGTATGAATCTTAATGCACGTAATGATAGTACCGTTGAAGGACTGGAAGACGAACTTTAAGGGCGCTTAATGTTTAGCTACGACAGATAGTTAATGCTCGATAAATTTTAAAATTTCGTCTCTCACTTCTTGTTGATAAAGAGAGTGTCCAAATCCTTCTGTTTCAATTAGTTTACTATTGGTAATATTTTTGTGAATAGCCCTAGAAGCCTCTATGGGAGTAATTCTATCAAACTTGTCATGAATGAGGAGGGTGGGCGTTTTAATTGCTTTTGCGAAAGCTGCTCCAGAAAAATCCTTAAAATTGAAGCCAAAACGTTTGACAACTAATTTTTCTAATGCTTTCATCGTACGCTCGTTGAGTCTTAGAATTTTTTGATAGTCGCTCATGATTTCAGAAAGTTCAGACGCAGGTCCTAGCAAAACTATTTTTGAAAGATCAGTATTTTTATAATGGAAGTTATGAAAAATAGTTGCTAAACTTCCAATGGAATGCGCGACAATCATCTCTGGTTTAAAAGCTTGTACCGCACTTTGGATAGCTTCGGCATATAAAGTCACATAAAGAATATTTCCTTTTGAGTGCCCGTGGGCAGGGGCATCTATTGCATAAATATCATAATCCCTTTCCTTAAGATCCTTTATAAGTAAGTGCCATCGATATGTATTGCTTTCCCAGCCGTGAATGAGTAGCACTTTTTTGCCTTTACCCGGCCAGTGGTACGATTGTAATTCATTTTTAGAAGTCTTCAATTTGATAGACTTAGCACCCTTTAAATACGCTTCTTGCTCCTCAGAAACCTTTCCCGCTCTAGGAGTGCAAAAGATATTAAAGGCTATTTTTGAAGCCTTTTTCTTGTCATAGAGGCTTATCGTATTAATTTTTGCTCCGATTGCTCTGGGAAGAAATTTTTGAAAGGTCTTTTTCAATTTGAAATGAGTGTTAGATAAGGTATTGTAATGTTTTAGGTCTTCTAAATAATTTGAAGAATTTATTCTCTATGTACGAAGTCTGGTGAAAATGCAGGGGTGCAAATCGCTATATACTCACAGGACTCTTCAAATGGATTACTATACTGTATGCGTGTATTTCGTTTAATTTTTATACTTTCTCCAGCCTCTAAAATTACTGTCTCTCCCTCGATAATAAACTGTTTTTTACCTTTAATAATATAGGTGTACTCATCAAACTCTGGAGTTTGAAAAGGTTCGCTCCAACCCGGAGGTGCCACCATATGTGCTATGCTAAGATCAGAATTACCATCTGTTGCGTTGCCCCAATGTTCTTCTATAAGCTTTCCATCATCTGTAGGCACAATAAAAGGGCTTTTTTGGATTGTATACTTTTTGTTTACTCCCATCCTATCTGTAAGTATTTAATGGGTGCATCATCAGGAATTTGAGAGAGTTCTATTTTTGAAGAGGTATTAAATTTTAGATCTCCTGGAAGGTGTTTCTTATCGATCGTAAAATATGCATCGCTTTCATTTACAAAAATAACAATAGCTCCTATTAAATTTTCTATGGATCTGATCGTATATGCATTCTGTATATCCTTAAACGTACTTTTGAGGGTAATCCCTTGATCCGTTTCATAACGATCATCAAACACTTGTATATATTTAACTTTTGATTCCTTAGTATTTGTTTGAGGAGTTAATTTTAATAATTTTTTCCCTCCTTTTTCAAAGACCGTGACTTCTCCTTGTGGAGTTCTAAAATCATTGCTACCACTATCATCCACTAAACTATCATTTTTAAAGACAATAGAAAGATCATTAATTGTTGTCGATTTTGATAAGGGTCCTACCGTGTCTTGAGTTATTTTGTGTGTATTAGCATCAGAACAGGAAGATAGAGTAAGTAATACAGCTGTAAGTGTGATATATATTTTCATTAGATTTTCTATTATTTTAACATTTTACCGAGTATTCCAAAAACTCCACGAATCACCGTGGCACTTGTGAGCACTTTAATTAATGCTTTAGAGGTGGCACTCTGTGTTTTTCTAGAGCTCGTTTTAGAGGCTTTTGCTCGCTCAGATTTAGCTTTCTCTTTGGCCTCAGCCTCATTGGCTTTTTCTATTTTCTGTTGGAGTAATTCATAGGCGCTCTCTCTATCAATTTCTTCGTTATATTTCTCTACTAATTCAGACCGATCATTAATTCCTTGAATTTCTTTTTGGGAAAGAATGTCCATACGTGACATGGGTGCTCTTAACATGGTGGCAGCTAGTGGAGTAGGACGTCCTTTTTCATCTAGTGCAGAAATTAATGCTTCTCCTATACCTAACGATGTTAAGACCGTCTTTGTATCGTAATACGGAGAATCTGGATAGTTTTCTGCAGTGAGTTTTATTGCTTTTCTGTCTTTTGCAGTAAATGCTCTAAGGGCATGCTGTACTTTTAATCCCAATTGACTCAAAACGCCTTCTGGTATATCGGTAGGATTTTGAGTGACGAAGTAAATACCCACGCCTTTTGACCTTATAAGTTTTACAATACTTTCTATCTGACTGTGCAATGCTTTAGAAGCTTCTTTGAAAATCAGATGTGCTTCATCTATAAATATGACTAGTTCTGGTTTATCACTATCCCCTTGCTCTGGAAAAGTGGCATAAATTTCGGCTAATAAACTCAACATAAATGTAGAAAATAACTTGGGCCTATCTTGAATATCTGTGAGTCTTATTACATTAATTACACCTCTTCCATCACTAGTCTTCCTAGTGAGATCATCAGTATCAAAAGATTTCTCACCAAAGAAAATATCTGCTCCTTGTTGTTCTAGCTCTACAATTTTACGCAAGATAGAGCCAGAGGAGGCAGCTGAGATACGTCCATATTCCTTAGTGATTTCTTCTTTACCTTCGTTAGTAGCATATTGAAGGATTTTTTTAAAATCCTTTAGGTCGAGAAGAGGTAATTTGTGATCATCACTGTATTTAAATAATATAGAAATAATACCAGACTGAGCCACAGTGGCATCAATAATTCTTGAGAAAAGAACAGGGCCAAATTCACTTACAGTAGCTCTTAACCTAACGCCATTCTGTTCTGAAAGCGTAAGCAATTCTACAGGAAAATCTTTTGGTTCAAACGGAATTCCTATTTTCTGATGGCGTTCATCGATCTTTGGGTGTCCAGTACTTGCTTTTGCAATACCAGATAGATCTCCCTTCATATCCATTAGAAGCACTGGGATCCCTTTGTCGGATAAGTTTTCTGAGATTACTTGTAGCGTTTTGGTCTTTCCAGTACCTGTAGCACCAGCAATAAGTCCATGCCTGTTCAAAGTTTTTAGAGGAACCTTTACGTGAGCATTTGTGATAGTTTCTCCATCTAGCATTGCTGCTCCCATAGTGATAAAATCACCTTTAAAGCTGTTACCCGCATTAATAAATTCTAAAAATTCTTGTTTTTTTTCCATTAGTGCTATTTAGGTGAGCGCTGTATTTGCTTTCGCGAAAGCGTACTCATCACAACTTATTTTAAAAATTTAAAAATACGTAATCTATAAAAAAGGCGTGATTTTTAAGAGCAGATTTATTTTTAAAGTTGAACACAAAACAGACATGTGGCTAACTAATAGTACAAGTTACTATTAATAATTAAAGCTCACCTATTCTTGGAAATTAAATTCATAGATCGTTGTATGTTCACTAACCAGTTGTATTAATTCTTAAAATGTAAGCATTAAAAAAGCCGCTTAAATTAGAGCGGCTTTAAAATTATAGGTCCCGATATTACAGGATGAAGTATGTGATACTTAATCTACAGCATCCTCCACGTCATCTGCTACATCTTCTACAGCATCTTCCATTTTTTCTCCAGTAGACTCTTCTCTACAGCTTGCAAATGAAAGAGTAAATAAGGTAATAACGGCTAGTGTTAAAAATCGTTTGGTCATCTTTTATTGTTTAGATTAATATTAAAAATTACTTATAATTTTCTTCCAGAAATAAGTCTGAAAATAATTACAATTACAGCAATTACTAAAAGGATGTGGATCAGGCTTCCTACTGCATCTCCAAAACCAAAATAGCCTACAAGCCATCCGATTATTAATAATACGATAATAAGTGATAAAATGTCTCTCATTGTTTTATAGATATTGATTAGTAAATTAAAATTAATCCGATAATTGATTTGAAATCATCTACTTAACAAGTTTTAACATATACTTCTTAAAATTAGCAAAATAGCTCATTAATTCTGTTGTGTATGCTGGATAGACCACAAGTGAAATCTTCTTTCAAGTCGCTTTATTTCTTTTACTAGATGATTTACTTCGCACTTGTGTCCTTGATATATAGAAGACAAATCGCTACAAATTTTGTTTAGTAAACGAAGACTTTCAGCTATTCTCTGTTGAAAGTGAATTTTTTTAGTGTAGTTTTTTGTCACTGAAGCTTGTGCAATTGTATATGGTAAAGAAACTGCTGTAGTGAGCAGTTGTTCATATAGTGATTGAGAAAGCACTATTTCCTTAGTTTGAGATAGAGAACTATAGTTTTTTCTAAGCTTCCGAGAAAGTGTAAACACCTCTATAGCACTCTTATAAATAGAGAGTTTTTGTATACAAGGTGTTTGTTTAAAAGTAGAAGATGGTTCGTATCTCATGACGAACTAAAAATACATCGACCCATGAAAAAAACAATTTAAATTTTAAAGTCAAAAGCATATTTACTTTATAAATTATTTATTTTTGAGTAAATACTTTAAAATTTATGGTAGACAACATTAATAATGGAATTCTGAGATGTTTACAAGAAAATGCAAGACAATCTAATACTGCCATTGGGAAAATTGTAGGTATCAGTTCACCTGCAGTAGCAGAGCGCATACGAAAAATGGAAGATGTAGGAATCATAAAGAGTTATAGGGCAGTAATAGCACCAGAGTTGATCGGGTATCAGCTCAAGGCAATTATAACCATTAGAGCATTTATGGGTAAATTGAAACCTTTTCTTGAGAATGTAAAAAAATGGAATGAAGTTGTAAACTGCTACCGAATTACAGGGAATGAGAATATCGTGATGGAGGTGGTTTTAAGAGATCAAAAGCATCTAGAGGAGTTTATTGATGTTATAATTACTTACGGAGAATCAAAAACGCAAATTGTATTATCACAAGTAGTAGCTCATCAACCCACTGTAAAATCTATTAATTATATCAAATAGATGTAATGAACTACATCATCTTGAGTTCTTTTAAGGGTTTTGCTTAAGATCCTCTTATTTCAAGTGTATCTAGATATAGAGATGTAAAAGGTGTCAAGCATCGAGTTTGTGAGGATGTGAAAAAAATCCCATATTTTCTTAATCTGTTAAGAGGATAACTGCTATAAACTTTGTTATTTTTGTCTATGCAAAATAATGTCCTTATCCTAGACTTTGGGTCACAGTATACACAACTTATTGCTCGTAGAGTACGTGAATTAAACATTTACTGTGAGATTAAGCCCTATAACAATCCTCCAGAAGATTTATCAAGTTACAAAGCAGTAATTCTGTCTGGTTCACCACACTCTGTGCGAGGAGAGGATGCTCCCCATCCAGATTTATCACAAATAAAAGGTAAAAAGCCATTACTAGGGGTTTGCTACGGGGCTCAATATCTTGCTCATTTTTATGATGGAAAAGTGGGGCAGAGTAGTACACGTGAATACGGTAGAGCAAATCTTTCCTTTGTAGCTCAAGATGAACCATTTCTTAAAGGGGTTTCACCAAGTAGTCAAGTATGGATGAGTCACAGTGATACCATAAAAGAATTACCGGGAAAAGCAGTTCGTATAGCATCAACAAATGATGTAGAAAATGCAGGCTATAAAATAGAAGATGAGGATACGTATGGGATACAGTTTCACCCAGAAGTATATCACTCTACAGACGGGAAAAAGATTTTAGAGAATTTCCTAGTACATATTGCCGGGGTGGCACAAACTTGGACACCAGATGCCTTTGTTGACACCACTGTTTCAAATTTAAAAGCACAACTAGGTGAGGATAGAGTTATCTTGGGACTTTCTGGTGGTGTTGACAGTACTGTAGCAGCCACTTTACTCCATAAGGCAATAGGAAAGAATCTGTATTGCATTTTTGTAAATAATGGACTGCTTAGAAAAAATGAATTTTCAGAGGTGTTACTTCAGTATGAAGGAATGGGACTCAATGTAAAAGGAGTTGATGCTTCGGCACGCTTCTTGGAAGCTCTGGAAGGTGAAAGCGATCCCGAAACAAAGCGTAAGGCTATAGGTCGTGTGTTTGTAGAAGTTTTTGATGATGAAAGTAAGTTAGTAGAAAATGCAAAATGGTTAGGTCAGGGTACTATTTATCCTGATGTGATAGAATCTGTAAGCGCCACTGGTGGCCCAAGCGCTACGATCAAATCACATCACAATGTAGGTGGCCTCCCAGATTATATGAAATTAAAAGTTGTAGAGCCTCTCAAAATGCTTTTTAAAGATGAAGTGAGGAGAGTAGGAGCTAGTATGGGGTTACCAGCCACTTTGTTAGGGAGACATCCTTTTCCAGGCCCAGGGTTGGCCATTAGAATCTTAGGAGATATTACACTTGAAAAAGTACGTATTTTACAAGAAGTAGATTATATTTTCATTCAAGGGTTAAGAGATTGGGGTCTTTATGATAAAGTGTGGCAAGCTGGCGCAATGTTACTCCCTGTAAACTCTGTAGGAGTAATGGGGGATGAGCGAACCTATGAGAAGTGTGTGGCTCTAAGAGCGGTAGAAAGTACGGATGGAATGACGGCAGATTGGGTCAATTTACCGTATGAATTTCTACAAAAAGTTTCAAATGATATAATTAATAAGGTAAAAGGCGTTAATAGAGTGGTATATGATATCAGTTCTAAGCCACCTGCGACTATTGAGTGGGAATAAAATAAACATATGAAAAATTATTTAATAATAGGGATTGTTATTTTTTGTTGCGCTTTCGCGAAAGCGTGTACAAGTTCAGCTCCTCTAACAAAAGAGACACAGTCATATCAAAAATTTGTGTCTCATCAAGTAGAGAAAGGAGAAACTGTTGGTAGTATTTCTAAAAAATATAATATTGATCAGGCAGATATAACCAAACTTAATCCTGATGCAAAAAATGGAATTTATGAAGGCTTAGTACTGATTTTGCCAGCTTCTGCTTCCATCTCTGTTTCATCTCAAAAAGAAGTGTTACCTCTAGAAAAAGAGCTTAAGTTTAAGATTCATAAGGTTAAGCGTAAGGAAGGCTTATACGGAATATCTAAAGAATACGGAGTGCCTCAGGACGTAATTAAAAAATATAATAAGCAATTATATAGTGGCGTTTTACGTAAAGGCGATAAAATCAGAATTCCAATTAATTATGCAGCAGTTATAGCAGCAACCTCTGAGACACTCCCACAAGAAGGTGAGATAACCTCAGACGGATATCTTTTATATAAGGTTTTAGCGAAGGAAACTAAATATGGTATTGCGCGTAAATATGGTATTTCTATCGCAGAGCTAGAGACACTAAATCCCGAAGTTAAAGAGGGACTTCAAGAAGGTGTGATTATTAAAGTACCTCAAGGATCCTTTTCAAATAGTGCAATTATAGACTCTGAAAAATATGGTATTTATGAAGTTCAGAAAGGAAATACCATCTATAGCTTGTTGCGACTTTTTCAAATGGAAGCCGATGAATTACTTAGTTTAAATCCAGCACTAGACGATGGTTTAAAAGAGGGAATGGTGCTAGTCGTCCCTAAAGGAACTCCAGGGTCAATCAACCCACAAGTTGATAATGAAATGGAAAACCCTATGGAGGGTGAAATTTCTCAGAGTCAAAAGGTAAGTTTGTTAGATAGCTTAAATGATTTCTCTACAAAAAGAATTGCGATTATGTTGCCATTTGGTGTTGATCGCATACGTCAAGATAGCGCTAAGGTAAATGAGCGATTACTAAAGGATGATCGTATTTTGAGATTATCGTTAGATCTATACTCTGGTATGCTTATGGCGGTGAGTGATGCAAAAAAAGCTGGTATATCCACTATTATTGATACCTATGATACGTCCTATGATTTAAAGGATGGTGCTGCTACAAATGCACGAAAAGTGGAAAGCATCGTTTTATCAAATAACTTTCAAGACACAAAAGCCGTGATCGGACCTTTATTAGGGAATAATATTAATAGAGTGTCGACTTTATTAAGTGATCGTAATATTCCTGTTATTTCACCTATATCTAGCAATGTACTGGGAGATGACAATGTATTTATCTCTAAGCCAAATGAAGATTTACTCCGTGACAAAATGTTATCGTATCTCAAGATGATGGGAGAAGGAAAAAATATAGTTGTGATTGCAGATTCTAAAAATACAGCGTCGCGTATAAAAATAAAATCTATTTTCCCAAATGCTAAATCTGTTGAGCCTCGTAGTGGAGAAAAAGGTCTTTACCTGTATACAGGTGATGTAGCAGAACAGCTTTCTGACGAACTAGAAAACTGGGTGATTTTAGAGAGTAATGATATTCCACTCATAAGCAATGTAACTACTAGTCTTAATGCACAAGTTGGAGTAAAAAAGGTAGTTTTATTTACAACAAATAAAGGTAATGCCTATGATAGTGATGAAATACAACATACTCACTTGCGTAATTTACAATTTCACTTCCCATCTGTTAATAAAGAGTATAAGTACGCAACAGCTAAGAAATTTGTGAATACATATGAGGATATGTACGGCATAAGTCCAAGTGACAATGCTATAAGAGGGTATGACCTTATGTTTGATACCATTTTAAGAGTGACTTATGCAAATGATTTGTATAATGCTGCTATGACAGGTGTAGAGACAGATTATGTTGAGAATAAGTTTAGATATGGTAGAAACGTAAAAGGAGGTTTTATTAATGATGCTGTGTATCTATTAAAATACAATGATGATTTAAAACTAGAAGAAGTTACATTTCTAGAACCTGTGCTTGAATAATACTACGTAATTCGTAGAAATAGAATAAAAAAGGGTTTGAAAATATTCAAACCCTTTTTTTATATTGAGATATGGAAGCTAAGAAAATTACATCCCTCCGTTTGCTTGTAGGTCTGCAATACAAAAAGAGTCAAAATCTGGAATGTTATCTACTCCCGAGGTATCAAAAACACTAGTTACGGTTTGAAAATACATTAAACAATCTTCTACCTCACAATGTCTTTCATTAGCTTCATCTTCATGATCTGATGTAAGAGGTGTGCCTGTATTTACAAGTCCAAATAAATGGCCAAACTCATGTCTAAGTGTAGCTGTTTCAATTACAGTACGATCACCATTCAAAATATTAGTAGATTCAAGATCTCTAAATGTTTTTTCAAATAGCACCATAGAGGTATTTCTATAGGCTGTACCAAGCACCACAGAATTCCCACTATCAGATTCACTATTACCATCTGCAAATAAGATCCAAATACCAATTTCATCCCCATTATTAAAAACAGTTCTATTGGATTCTTCAATCGCTACAATCTCATTTATATCGTAAGGAGCTTCTTGATCTATTGAAATAACAGATTGTACAATAGTGATACCGTCTGGCTTGTTAAGCCTTTGTTCCAAAAATGGAATCATTAAATCTATAGTTTCTTGAGTAGGTCTTGAGCCCTCAACATAGGCTATTTCAACTCTAGCACTTGTAAAGGTGTCTGAAGCTAGCAACTGGCTAGCAGATGTACCTAGTGGTTGTTGGTTGGCTTCATTTCCTATTGTTGACTCATTAGAATTACTACTTGGATCATCATCATTACAACTTATCATGCTGATCACAATGAGACAAAAGCTCATCAACCACTTGCTTATTTTCATAAAACTTAAAATCTAATTATTCTTATTTTTAGCAAAAATGGAAAAAAAATTTGCGTTACCACTTATTTTATAACTTAAAGTGAGGTTAATCTAGCTAAATAGTCATAATGATCGCCTTCAAGAACTAGATTGCAGCGCAAGCCATTCTTCTCTGCATACCAAGCCAATCTAGCATAATCAAGATATAACCAATCAAAGGAAGGGCCTTGATTACCACCATAACTCATTTTGTAAGTCACTTCACCGTAATAATCTCTATGAGTATCAAGCCAGAACCCTCCATCTTCATCTTCAAACATATATGCAATATCAGATCCATCTATGAGGATCTGTCCATCTGGCTCAAGCAAAGATTTTAAATGTTTCAGGTAAACGTCTACCTTATTTATTTTTTCAAATATACCAGTGCCATTCATGAGCAGCAGTAAGGTATCATACGTTTTAGTATGTTCTAAAATCGAGCTATGAATTGTTTTTAGTAGACCACGCTTTCGCGAAAGCGTAACAGCACCTTCAGAAATATCGATTCCTGTGACATCAAAATTGTTGTCTTGAAGCCATAGACTGTGACTGCCTGCACCCGAGCCTACATCGAGAACCTTGCCTTTACAAAGCTGTAAGGCCTTTTGCTCAATTGCTGGCATCTCTTCAAATGTTCTAAAAAGATAAGGGATAGGTATTTCATCATCATCTGCTATGGAAGAATGTACCACGATATCTTCTACATGTGTGCCACCCCAATAATCTGTTAGTGCAGCACCAAAAATATCTGTCTCTTTTCCCATAGCATTATGATTACCTTTGCTTGATGGAAGATATTTTGAAAGCCCTCCCACAGCTTGCCAAAGATAAGCAGAATGAGAATAAAAAGTTCTTTGCAAAGCTACGTGCAAAGCCCCCTAAAAACTTGGATTATGTAATGCAAGAATTACACGAAGAAGAGTTTGAGCGTACAGATTGTCTCGAATGTGCAAATTGTTGTAAAACAACAGGTCCATTATTTACAGATAAAGACATAGATCGTATCGCAAAACATTTTAGAATGAAATCTTTTGACTTTATAAGTGCCTATTTACGTGTAGATGAAGATAATGACTATGTATTGAAAGAAACACCATGTGTATTTTTAGGGGCAGATAATTATTGTTCTATTTATGAGGTAAGACCTAAGGCATGTAGAGAATTTCCACATACTGATAGAAAAAAATTCCAACAAATATCAAAACTTACGATGGAGAATGTAAAAATGTGCCCAGCAGCATTTAATATAGTGGAGAATATGAAAAAGCGTATTAAACTTTAAACCCTTTATGATATCTATATCTTCAAAGAAGCATAACCTTGCTAGTCTTATAAAAATAGTTGGTAAGCTTTATTATTCTAGATATTAAAAAGCCTTTCCGATCTCCATACCTCCAAAAACAGCTAGAATTCCCACTGCAAAACTTGCGATAGTGTAGATGGCAAACGTCATGAAATCTCCAGACTTGAGCAGTAGGTGATTTTCATAAGCAAAGGTGGAGAATGTAGTAAACCCCCCACAGAAGCCTGTAGCAATTAAAAGCGTAAATTGACTATTAATCGTATTATTCTTAAGTGCCCATCCTAAAATGATACCTATGAGCAAACTTCCTAGAATATTTGCTGCATAGGTACCGTATGGAATCCCAGTAGCACCATTATTAAGAAATTTGCCCAGCACATATCGTGCTATACTTCCGGTCCCACCGCCTATGAATACTGCTAGTAATGCTTTCAAAATGATTTACTCTAGATCTTTAATAGGAACGTAGATTTCAGTAATCCAGTCTGCTGGATTTGGATTGTTTTGAGGATCTGTTACATATACTTCAAAAGGCTTCTCATCTGCTAGTGTATAGCCCTTATCTTTTATTTGTTGCATCACTTTAGTCCACGCCTCTCCTAGGTTTGTGTAGTTTCCTTTCATGGTAGCTTTTACAGCTGTCACTGTAGGTGTATAACCACTCAAGACATTGTTTGCACCCGCAACTACAATTTTTTCACGCACGGGTACCGCATTTGTCATGATCACGTCACCATTCTCAAACGTTTCATTGTAGATTGTAAAAGGCATCCCAGAAGCAACGATGTTATTTTCTTTCATAAATTCTTTGATGCCTCCATAATTTTGAGACATAATTTGTGCTACCGCTTGTGCTTTTGCAGAAGTTGTTCTAGAAAGATAAAATCCCCCACTATATTGAGTAATACCATCTATATTGATACTGTATTTATTAATTTCTTTACGAGCTGCTTCCTCTAACCCATCTAGGCCTTTTTCAAACATTTTTTTCATATCTCCATTGAAGTCCATTCCAGAAAAAGCATAATACACTTTATCCATAAGTGTATGATCTCCAGTGATTCCCCATGTAACTTTAGTTACTGGATTCTCAGTACTTTTAAAATCCCAATATACCTCAGGATTACGTTCTCCACCTGGAGTGTCTAAGGTCATCCGTTGCTCTATGTGTGAATGTGGTATTGCCTGCGTCGTATTCATACCGCCATCCATTTCACCTTGCCATGTATATGAAGCACCTTCACCAGATGTTTTTTCTGCATAGTTAAAAACCATTGTAGGATCTTCTTTTTTCCAAGGACCCCATTCTTCCCAAGTTTTGTACTCGTTTACGATATCATACACAACTTCTTTTGGAGCATTGATCTCTCGGGTAGATTCGATTTGATAAGATCCATCTTGTGTTGCAAAGTAAAGTGTGCCTGCAATTAATACTATAAGTACAAGAAAGAGGAGGAGTTTTAGAAATTTCATTGGTTTGGGATTGGTTAGGTGTTAAAGATAATCAAATTTATGGATGTTGCATTTTGTATATTTACGGGAAATTCTAACAAATTTAAAATGAAATATAATGGAATGTACGCCCTTGCGATTGCTTCAATGCTTGCAGTGGGTTGTGTAGAAGAAAAAAAAGAAGAGACCGCTTTCGCGAAAGCGGAAACAGAAAACTCTTTTGACTACAACGTAGATCAATTTGCAGACGTCAAGATCTTACGTTATCAAATACCAGGTTTTGAGGAGCTTACTTTAAAAGAGCAAAAATTAGTATACTATATGACACAAGCTGGTCTAGCTGGTCGTGATATTATGTGGGCACAAAACTATCGTCATAATTTAGCAATTCGTACTGCTTTAGAAACAATCTATACATCTGAAGCAGTTGAAAAAAATGGAGAAGATTGGGATGCTTTTGTAACCTATTTGAAACGTGTTTGGTTCTCAAACGGAATACACCATCATTACAGTAATGCCAAGTTAAAGCCAGGATTTTCTGCAGACTACCTTCAGAAGCTTGTTACAGACAGTGGAGCAACGCTAGAGGGAGAGGCTTTTGATGTAATTTTTAACGATAAAGACAATAAAAAAGTAAATCTTTCCAAAGATGCAGATATCGTTTTAGAAAGTGCTATTAATTTTTACGGACCAGACGTAACTACTGCCGAGGTTGAAAAATATTATGAGGCTGTAAAAGTAGATGCAGATACTCCTATTGAAAAAGGACTTAATACTCGCTTAGTTAAAGAGAATGGAAAACTAGTAGAGCAAGTCTATAAAAGTGGAGGTTTATATGGAGCAGCTATCGATAATATTATCGGATGGCTAGAAAAAGCAAAAGGCGTTGCAGAAAACGCTAAACAAGAAGAAGCTTTAGGATTGCTTATTGAGTATTACAAAACTGGTAGTTTAGAAACTTGGGATGAGTATTGTATCGCATGGGCGACATCTACAGAAGGTAATATTGACTGGATTAATGGATTTATAGAGGTTTATAATGATCCAAAAGGGTATAAAGGATCTTATGAAACCATCGTGCAGATTAAAGATTTTGATATGTCCAAAAAGATGGCAGCACTTTCTACAGATGCGCAGTGGTTTGAAGACAATTCACCTTTAATGGAGGAGCATAAAAAAGATAGCGTAAAAGGAGTTTCCTACAAAACGGTAATCGTAGCTGGAGAGGCTGGTGATGCATCACCGTCTACACCTATAGGAGTGAACTTACCTAACAATAACTGGATACGCCAGACACACGGAAGTAAATCTGTATCCTTAGGTAATATTATTAATGCTTACAACAACGCTGGAGGTTCTGGACGCTTAAAAGAATTTGCTCACGACGAGGAGGAGATTCAATTAGAAGAAACGTATGGCCAACTAGGAGACAAATTGCACACTGCTTTACACGAAGTAGTAGGTCACGCTTCTGGACAGATTAATAAAGGAGTAGGAACGCCTAAGGAAACGCTTAAGCGATACAAGTCTACCATTGAAGAAGGTCGTGCAGATTTATTTGGCCTTTACTACTTGATGGATCCAAAATTACAAGAAATAGGTCTTGTAGAGGATTGGGAAAAAACTGGTAAAGCAGCCTATGATGGATACATCCGTAATGGATTAGTGACTCAACTTATTCGCTTAGAATTAGGGGATGATGTAGAAGAGGCACACATGGTAAATCGCCAGTGGGTAAGTGCTTGGGCTTTTGAAAGAGGTCAAGAAGAAAATGTAATAGAGAAAGTTACTCGTGATGGTAAGACGTATTACAATATTACAGATTACAAGAAGTTGCGTGAGATTTTTGGCGAATTGCTAAGAGAGACGCAGCGCATCACATCAGAAGGTGATTATGAAGCGGCAAAAGCACTAGTAGAAGACTACGGAGTAAAAGTAGATCAAACGATGCATGCAGAAGTATTAGAACGTAACAAACAATTTAAGAGTGCAGCATACAGCGGTTTTGTTAACCCAATGATCGTTCCTGCAATGGAAGGTGGTGAGATTACTGGATTTACAGTAGAGCAGCCACAGTCTTTTGAAGAGCAAATGTTATCGTATGCAAAAACATACGGTACTTTGAAATAAGTAAAATTTCGCTTTCGCGAAAGCAAAAAAATCCCTCTACTAGCGTAATGCTTTTAGAGGGGTTTTTGTTTTTATAAATGAAATATTATTTATTTCGCTGTAATCACTTTATTCGTGATGTCATCGAGCGCTTTGCTAATTTTTTTGAAAACCTCGTCATTACTTGATAAATTATGTCTTTTCTTAAGATACATTGGGTCATTGTAAGAAATCATAGTTCCTGAAGACGGAGATTTATAAATGAGTATCCTTTGCGGCAAATCAATACCTATGGTCTGATTAGCCTTCATAAGCGGTGTGCCTAATTTTGGATTTCCAAACATTAAAACTCTAGTTGGGTCAAGATTTAAATTCACAGAAGCAGCATTTTTACTGTGATCTAAATCTAATAAAAGAGTTAGGTTCGGGTTATTAGTGATTATATCTTTTAGTTTACTATACGTTGTTTCGATATCATAAGGACTAGTCTTAACGATTAATCCTGAATCTACCATAGTAGATTTGCAAGAGATAAGTAAGAAGCTTACAATAAGGATTTTGATAATATTCTTCATTTTTACTGACTTATTATTCTTATACAATTTAAAAAATCTTGAAAATTCAGTATTAATCAATAGCAAACATTTAACCTCTACTTAAGAATATTTAACTCTAGAGTATAGGTTTGGCTGGTAATAGTTTTTGATAGAAATGAGCAGATTAAGTCTAAATCTTAGAATGTGTATTGAAGATATGTATAATCAGTAATTAAAGATTTTACGCTTTCGCGAAAGGGAAATAAATTCTAGTATAACCTTTGTTTAAAAATAAGTTAGAGGCTATTTAGTACCCTATTGTAGTAGAAATTTAACCACTCAGCATTAATTAAAAAGTTCACTAAAATTTGAGAGACCCAAACGCTTGATTTCTAAATACTAATTAATTATGGTTCTTATTCTAAAATTTCTAAAGCAATCGCTAAACGAATCAAATGAGAAGTAGTCTTAATATCCAACTTTTTGTAAACCTTATTTCTCATGCTTTTTAATTTATAGATTCATCCTAATCATATTCAAATTCATTAATAACTGTAGAATTAATTGAGCCATCTGAATCAAAATTCTTGATAATTAACTTAGTTAAATCGTCTGAACTTGATTCAATTTCAATCGAATATCTTCCAGAAGTATTAGAACTATTAAAGGTATCAAGAACATTTGGAGATAAATTAGATACAAACAAAGTGCTGTTAGGTAAGTAGGCTAGGTGAAACCCTTTCTTTCCAAAAGTATTAATGTAGATTGACGCTATAGGATTTTCAATGCTTGAATAGGTGAAGTTCAATTGAGTGTTCGGATATTTTGAAACAGTCATTAAATTTAAATTTTCGTATTCGTACTCAATAGCGTGTATATAATTCACGTCGCTTCCTATCTCACCTGGAGGTTTTGATAAAATTAAATTATCATTATCATCAAATGTAAATTCTATTATAGGTCCAAATGGATATAATGTAAATGTCAACCCGTTATCTTGACTTCGATATCTTGTATAAAGAGTAGAATTTCCAGTATGTTCGTAAGTAATTTTTTGATCAAATTCATTATTTACATTCTGAATATTTAATTGTTGTAAATCGCCAATACTATCATAAATTAAATCATACTGAATTTGATGTGTTTCAGTTCCGTAATAGAATTCCATCATACTTATTAGCCTATTACTTTCATAAGAAAAAAAAGTTTCTCCCGACTTTGATTGAAAATTATCTTGCCTTCTATAAGACGAGTGAGTAGATATTCTATTATTTTCAATTAGATAGTCTTGATAAGAGGTCAACTCATTACTTGAATTATATTCTTTGGTAGACCATAATGTTATATTACCTGATGATATAGGTGTATCAGATTCTTCATCATCGGGTGTGCCGGAGTCTCCACCACTAGATGTATCAGACTCATTATCCTCATTCGAAACCGATAAATCATCGTTGTTCCTAGAACAAGAAATTATGATTAGCATGCATAGTAGAATACGTGTGATATATAATTTACTCATTCAAGAAAAAATTATTTATTTTCAATTAATTTATTTTTTATGTTCTTACAAATCGACATTGATTTATTTTTTAAATAAAACAAAAAGTAAAAAACTGAGTCAGATTTTTGACTCAGTTTTTTAATCTTTCTTTAAAAAGAATTTAGCTTTTGGTATAAACATATACGTAAGGATCATCATAATATACAGAAAAAGAATTTCCATTTACGATGACATCTTCTGTATAGGTGTCTCCATCTGCATCTGCATCATAATTTAATCTATAGATATTGTTTCCTAAGTTCTCCCAAGTACCTGGATCTGCAAAATCTAGTTCACAAGTATTTGCATCACTAGTTGAATAATCTGTTTCAATAAAAGTTCCGTCTGCATTGATTGTAAAATTACTACGGCTATTACAGTCGTTTATGATATCTCTATCCTCACCATTTAGGAGTCCCATAGATAAGTTCCAAGTTCCAACAAACATATCTTGGTCATTGGTAGTGTCATCATCAGTACTACAAGAGGTGAAACTTAAAATCGTTAGTGATAGAATTAGTGTAAGCTTTTTCATTTAATTTTAATTTAGATATTAATTAATTGGTTGATTATTATAATTTTAGGTGTGTAATTTAATTTAATTTAATTTGGAAAATGCTATAGATAAATTATCACATTAATTAGTCATACGAGATCAAAGATATTTAATAACTTATCATAATTACCTCTTCATGAACTTAATAGCGCAACTCCCTTCAACTTCTAGAAAATACAGACCAGTTTTAAGTTTTTCAATTGCTATTCTAGAGTTAGTCAAATGTCCAGACAGCACTTTTTTTCCTAAAATAGAATATATGGCAAATTTTTTGTTCCTAAATAAATCTGGTACGTTGAGATATTCATCAGCAGGGTTAGGATAAATTTTAAGGGGGTTAGCTGTAATCTCTCCAATACTTAAGATAAAGGTTACAGAATAGGTGGGAGAAGATACAGTAACGCTATTGTTTGTTGTAGTAGTAAAGTTATCATTATTAAAGGTCATTTCAACCCTAAAAGATCCTAACTCATTAGACTTAAATTCTCTAGACGTCTCTCCATCAATAGCCTCTTGAGTGTCTACATTGTACCATTGGTAAGCGTCCGCTTCAATATTGGTGGTAAAACGATCTCCATCTTGGGTTAGGGTGTTATCAATATCTAAACTTCCGATAGTAACATATATTAAAATAGAAGAACCAGCATTATCTTGTATTAGTACTTCATAGACTCCAGCTGATAGATCATAAAATATACTATTCTCAAAAAAGTGATTTAAGTAAGGTGAGATGCTATATATATACGGAGAAATCCCTCCAAAAACATCTAAATTAATTATTCCACTAGCTTCAGTTCCAGAAGGAATAGAGGTTATAATAACATCAAGAGGATCCAAGGAATCTATAGTTATCGACCCCGTAGCTAGGTTGTTTTCCGAGTCCCTTACATATACATCATAATAACCAGGGCAGAGACTATCGAACTGGCCGGAGGCTTGGTAGCTCGCACCATCTATAGAAAAACTATAAGGTGAAACACCTCCAGTCGCTTGAACATATACAGTACCATTACAGTCACCTACACTGTTAGGAGGGTTTATTGTAGTCGTAAAACTTAAATCTTGTCCAAAAACAATGGTCTGTAGTAGACATGCTATTGCTATCAATAAACTTTTTTTCATTTTAAAAGAATTGTATTGTTTAAGGAGGTTTAATCTGCTGTATTCAAAGAAATAATTTGCACTTCTTCTAGGCAGTTTTCTAACTCCATTTTAAGAGTGGTACCTTCTGGGGAGTCCCCATAAATAACATAATGGCCACAAGGCTCACGACGGGTCTCACTCTCACCAAAGTCTACATCACCCACCTTCAACATGCGATTAATGGTCACGGTATCTAGTTGTAGCGTAGTTAGTGAAGAAGTGACATCTTGTGTCATAGTATAAGGTTTTGCTCGCAATTGTTTGAGCACACGAGCTTCTGGAAAATAAGCACAACTGGTTTTTTTACCACTAAAAAAGAAGGCTAATAAGATTAAACCTATAGAAAAACCGCCTAGGTAAAAAGCGATACGTTTGAGAAGATGCATGCCAGTTTAGAAAATCAAAAGGTTGATGTCACGATAGGAAAGGTCAAACCAATCTGCTACCGATTTTTTGGTTAAAATACCGTGGTAAAAGTACAACCCATTTTTTAATCCGCGGTCAAAGCGTAGCTTATTTTCAATACCACCTTCCTCTGCAATATCTAGCAAATACGGGGTAAATATATTACTCAAAGAAATGGATGCCGTACGAGCAAACCGGGCAGGAATATTAGGTACACAATAGTGTGTTACTCGGTGCTTTTTAAATGTTGGATTATCGTGAGTCGTTACGTCTGAGGTTTCAAAGCAACCACCCATGTCAATACTTACATCTATAACAACAGCACCATTTTTCATGCCTTGAACCATTTGATCTGTAACGATTACTGGTGCTCTATTTGCACCACGCACACAGCCAATTACCACATCACAACGTTTGAGAGCTTTGACAAGATTTTTAGGCTGCAAAGTAGAAGTATATAATGGTCTACCTACATTAGTTTGTATACAACGTAATTTTGTTATTGAGTTATCAAAAACCTTTACATTTGCCCCGAGGCCTATGGCAGATCGAGCGGCAAATTCGCCCACAGTTCCTGCGCCTATAATTACCACTTCTGCGGGTGGTACACCACTTATATTGCCGAAAAGCATACCCGTCCCAGTTTCTTTGCTGGACATTATCTCTGAAGCAATTTGTATTGCAGCAGTACCTGCAATTTCAGATAGCGTGCGTACTGCTGGATATGTACCATCTTCATCTCTAATAAACTCAAAAGCGAGTGCGGTAATACGCTTGCTAGCTAACTTTTCAAAATAAGATTTCTTTTGCGTTTTAATTTGTAGGGCAGAGATGAGTACTGTTTGTGGGTTAATCATCTCAATCTCCTCTAGAGAAGGCGGCTCCACTTTAAGAATCATCGGGCAGGAAAACACTTTTTCGGTATCATTTGTAATTTCGGCACCTGCTTCAGAGTAATCTTTATCTGTATATCTTGCTCCTTTGCCAGCTTTAGATTCTATGATAACCCGGTGACCATTTGCCGTTAAGGCTCCTACTGCGTCAGGGGTAAGACAAATGCGTCTCTCTTGAAAGTGTGTCTCTTTAGGGATACCTATAAGTAATTCTCCTCTTTTTTTGTCAACTTCAAGGCGCTCCTCTTGAGGAAGCAACATTTCTTTGGTAAATGGTGAGTGGGTATCCATAAGTTTTGTTCTCCCTCAAAAATAAGGAAATATATATCATTGCTCAACTGCCATTCAAAGGTCCAATTAAGCTTGCCTATAAGAGTTAGTATAGAATTATAAATTTAAATTTTTTAGTTATGCTTTCGCGAAAGCGTACTTACCTTACTCATAATTTAGTAACGCCTAGCCATCGCGGTTTGCCTTGTAAAAAGTATCTTTGCAACCTCAAAATGAAGACTATGCAATACGCCGAAAATATATTAGGAACTATAGGAAACACACCTATGGTTAAGATGAATGCTCTGGTAAAAGATGTACCAGCACTTGTCTTAGCAAAATATGAAACTTTTAATCCGGGTAACTCTGTAAAGGATCGAATGGCACTGCAGATGATAGAAGACGCCGAGGCAGATGGTCGCTTGCAACCGGGAGGAACTATTATAGAAGGAACTTCAGGTAATACAGGTATGGGACTTGCACTTGCCGCAATTATCAAAGGCTACAAAATGGTGTGTGTCATTTCAGATAAGCAGTCTAAAGAAAAAATGGACATTTTACGAGCTGTAGGAAGTGAAGTAATAGTATGTCCTACAGATGTTGATCCAGATGACCCAAGGTCTTATTACTCTACCTCTGCGCGTCTAGCAAAGGAAACGCCTAATAGTTGGTACGTTAATCAATATGATAACCCTAGTAATGCAAAAGCACATTACCAAAGTACAGGTCCAGAAATCTGGGAACAAACAGATGGTAAAGTTACTCACTTTGTAGTAGGTGTGGGTACTGGAGGAACTATAAGTGGTGTTGGAAAATATTTAAAGGAACAAAACCCAAATGTCAAAATTTGGGGAGTGGATACTTACGGTTCAGTATTTAAAAAATACCATGAAACAGGCGTTTTTGATGACAATGAAATCTACTCCTACATCACTGAAGGAATAGGGGAGGACATCCTACCTAAAAACGTAGATTTTTCTATCATAGATGGATTCACAAAAGTGACAGACAAAGATGCTGCGGTATATACCAGAAGACTAGCAAAGGAAGAAGGTATGTTCCTTGGAAATTCGGCTGGGTCTGCTATTAAAGGGTTATTGCAGCTTAATGCAGAAGGTAAATTTGGTCCAGATGATGTTGTTGTGGTTTTGTTTCACGATCATGGTAGTCGTTACGTTGGTAAGATGTTTAATGACGACTGGATGAAAGAGCAAGGTTTTCTAGAAAAAGAGATACACAAAGCAATAGATCTTATCCAAGAGCACATTGACAAGCCACTTATTACGGTAAAAACAGAGGAGTTAGTTTCTCACGCTATAAGACGTATGCGTAAGTTTAAAATCTCACAGATTCCAGTAGAAGATGCCAAAGGATTTGTAGGTTCTGTAGACGAAGCCGATCTACTAAAAGCTTTTGCCGAAAATAAGGATATAGAAAAATCACCTATAAAAGAGGTTATGGGTAAACCTTACCCAGTAGTGAAAAAAGACACTCCTATCGCTGAAGTGACAAAACTTATTTCTAACGATACTGATGCAGTTCTAATAGACCTTGGAGATGGAAAACATCATATCATCACAAAGTATGACATGATAGGAGCGATCTAAACAATGATAATCTATAGTTTAGAAAAGCGCATGTATTTGCGCTTTTTTTTGTGACTATAATTAGTTGATTTACTCAAAATAAGTATCTTGAGTGATCAATCTGTCTCTGAACTATTTATGAAAGAAGATTTTTTACACTATTTATGGAAGTATAAAAAGTTCGCTTTCGCGAAAGCAAAAACTACCTCAAATGAGTCTATTCATTTAGTCTCTGTCGGTCAACACAATAATCTAGCGGGTCCAGACTTTTTTAATGCAAGCCTACAAATAGGCGCTCAAAAATGGGCAGGTAATGTAGAGATTCACCTTAAGTCTTCAGATTGGTATGCACATGGTCACGAGAATGACCCATCTTATGATAACGTTATCTTACATGTGGTCTGGGAGCATGATATTGACATTTATAGAAAAGATAAGACACCAATTCCTACACTTAATTTGCAAGAGTATGTTTCTCAAGACGCACTACAGAATTATAAAGAATTGTTTGCAAATCAGTCCCAAAAATGGATTAATTGCGAGAATGATTTTGCGACAATACCATCTCGTGTAGTTGATAGTTGGTTAGAACGTTTATATTTTGAACGACTTGATAGAAAAACTACAGTAATAGAACAAGTTCTCAAAATGTCAAATGGCGATTGGGAGGCTGTTTTGTTTATACAGTTGATGCGCAGTTTTGGTACAAAAGTAAATGCAGCAGCATTTGAGTCACTGGCACAGCAGATAGATTATAGTATCGTACGTAAAAATGCACAAGAGCCTTTTCGGCTAGAGGCATTATTCATGGGAATGGGAGAATTATTGCCTCAAGAAACTATAGATTCTTACCCATTGCAACTACAAGCCGAGTTTGACTACTTGAAGCAGAAGTTTAGTCTTTCTAAAGAACTGACATTACCACTTCAATTCTACGGATTACGTCCAGCAAATTTTCCAACCATTCGATTAGCTCAAATTGCTCAGTTGTATCATAAACAACCGCAATTATTTCAATTAGTGATGACGGCAGAAACCCTTGAACAGATTTATAAACTCTTCGAAATACAGGCCTCTCCGTATTGGGATACACATTTTAATTTTGGAAAGTCACAAAAAAAGCGAAGTAAGAAATTGAGCAAATCTTTTATTGATTTGCTCATCATAAATACTATTTTACCTTTACGCTTTCAGTATGCAAAACATCAAGGTCGTGATGAGCATGAGCTTATTTTGAAATTCATTCAAAATATTAAGCCCGAGAAGAATACCATTATTCAGAAATTCCAAACGCTTGGTAATAAAGCAGATCACGCTCAAGACAGTCAGTCGCTTATTGAATTAAAAACACAATACTGTGATCCCAATCATTGTCTTTCTTGTGGTATTGGTAATTATCTTATTTCTAATTAGTTGAAAACGTTGATCATCAATTTCAATCTAAAACATTATTCTCAAAAACTAATGAGCAATAACGCACATATTTTTTGTAATGAATTAAAAATCAGACATTAAAACAATCACAGCGGAATGCTTTTTGTATCTAATTACCTGATTAATCATAAAAGGAAAGGTTGTGTATGATTTAAGCAAAGGTACAGACTGGGCGTAGGGACCAGAAAAATTCGATTGTTTCACAAATAATTGAATTAGCCAAATAAGAAAGCGCCAGAGAGGCGCTTTTTTTATGAATAATCTCGCAGCGAATTAATCTTTAAACTCACTCACAAAATGCATCTTGATAGACGGGTACTTTTGTTGTGTCATCTGCAATGTAAAAGGTGAATCTGCTAGAAATACGAGTTGACCACGTTTATCCTTTGCCATAAAGCGTTGTTTAACCCTTAAGAACTCTTTAAATTCTTCGCTCTTAGGGTCTTCAGGCTCTACCCAACATGCTTTTGTTACAGATAATGGTTCGTAAGTACATTTTGCACCATATTCATGTTCTAGTCTATATTGTATGACTTCATATTGTAATGCTCCCACAGTACCTATCACTTTACGACCATTAAGTTCTAGTGTAAATAATTGAGCTACCCCTTCATCCATAAGCTGATCAATACCTTTTGCCAGCTGCTTAGACTTCATAGGGTCTGCGTTATTAATATATCTAAAATGCTCTGGAGAGAATGCTGGTATCCCTTTGTAATGTAATTCTTCGCCAGAAGTGAGTGTATCTCCTATTTTGAAGTTTCCTGTATCATGTAATCCCACAATATCTCCTGGATATGAGATATCTACAATTTCTTTACGCTCTGCAAAGAATGCATTAGGGCTTGAGAATTTTAAATTCTTCTTGTTACGTACATGCAGGTACGGCTTGTTACGCTCAAAAACTCCTGATACAATTTTAATAAACGCAAGACGGTCTCTATGCTTAGGATCCATATTTGCGTGGATCTTAAAAACAAAACCTGAGAAGTCCTTTTCATCTGGATGAACAAGGCGCTCCTCACTCTTTTTAGGTCTTGGTGTTGGAGCAATCTTTACGAAGCAATCTAACAATTCACGAACCCCAAAATTATTAAGAGCAGAACCAAAAAACACAGGCTGTAGCTTACCATCGAGATAAGCTTGATTATCAAAAGCTGGGTAGACACCTTGCACAAGTTCTACTTCTTCTCTCAGAGTATCAGCTGCTTTATCACCTACAAGTTCATCAAGAACGGAATCTGATAGATCAGAAATCTCTACGGTTTCTTCTATATTTTTACGGCTATCACCACTAAAAATATTTACATTCTTTTCCCAAATATTGTAAATTCCCTTGAAATCATAACCCATACCGATAGGGAAACTAAGCGGCGTTACTTTAAGGTGTAATTTTTCTTCAATCTCATCAAGCAATTCAAAAGCATCTTTACCCTCACGGTCAAGCTTATTTACAAAGACAATCATCGGTATGTTTCGCATGCGACATACTTCTACTAATTTTTCTGTTTGTTCCTCAACACCTTTTGCAACGTCAATCACTACAATTACACTATCAACCGCTGTTAGTGTTCTAAAGGTATCTTCGGCAAAATCTTTGTGACCAGGAGTATCAAGAATATTAATTTTTATGCCATTATATTCAAACGCTAGAACAGAAGTCGCAACAGAAATTCCTCTCTGACGCTCAATTTCCATAAAGTCACTAGTCGCCCCTTTCTTAATCTTGTTAGATTTAACAGCACCTGCCTCTTGTATAGCTCCACCAAAAAGCAGTAGCTTTTCTGTAAGTGTTGTCTTACCTGCATCAGGGTGAGAAACAATTCCAAAAGTTCGACGGCGTGCGATTTCCTTTTTAACGTTCATAGTAATTCATTGGTCTTTGGGCTGCAAAGATACTAGAAAGAATTAAGCAATTCTAGCTGATTAGAATTGCAGAGACCTAATGCTATTATCTCAGATATAAGGGTCAATCTGATTTGTTAAATACGCTTTCGCGAAAGCATTCTCTTGTAAACTAATTTTTTTAAGACATTGATAATGAATATGTAATGATGTCAGAAGCGATTTGTGTAGTTGGTCGGTATTATAATGTATAATGTCTAAAAGTTGGAATAATTTAAAAGCTCATAAGGATGTAAAACTATATTTGTCACTCCCAACTTAGTAAACATAGTTCAAGAACTACAACCTTAAAGTAGTTCATTTTATTAATTTTAGACGTGTATATTATGGGGGTAATTACTCAACTACAAATTTTGATACTGCAACGACAATCGCTTCATTATAGCAGTATTTCCTAATAAGTTTTAAGAATCAAAATCATCAGTAATTCTGTGTACACAGGCGTTATATGCCCTGTTGTGTTCATTGTTATAACTAATTTCGGTTACATCAATAATATATGATACTATTTTTACAGTCTTCTTCTTCAATACCTTTTAAAAGAAGTTTTTTATCGACATTATTGCTACTATTTACTTTCTGTCTTAGTGGTCAAACAACGCCTTCTCAATCTCCATCTATTCGTTCTGGAGTTACTTTTCAGTGGTCTGATGTACAAGACACAAATGGTAATAATGATGTAAGTAATGGAGAAAATAATAGACCAGCAACCATAAGTTCAATTATAATAAATGGAGAGGTGTACAACACCTTTGCAACGCCTTCGGATTATGAGCTTACAAGATTAGGGCCTCAAGGACATAACGATAATGGTATTTTAGAAAATGGAAACTTACGCATTGGTCAAAGTGGTGGTGTAGCTGGATCTCCAGCATCCACACAATGGAATAGTTTTGCATTAAGAGCTTTTCAGGATAAAAATCTGAACCATTACTTTACTTCAGTTAGAAATGGTGAGGCAGTATGTGGACAATTTTCTGCAGCAGCTTCACCTACAGCAATAGCTCAAAAACAATCCCTTGATTTTAATCCCGCGTTGCCATCAAATACAGGAGGAATATTGGCTGTAACAGAAAGAGGAGGTAATAATTGTTATTATATTGAAATGTACGGAATACCAATAGGAGGAGGCCCTGTGACAAAGTTGGGAGAGACTTTTGTGAGAACACAAAATAATTATAGATATAGGGATACATTGCAAAGAGCCCCTATAAATAACGGTACAGATTATTGGGTATCTGGTCGGTCTAATGAGAATGGACAAAATATTGCTATTGCTCTTTTTAATCTAAATAGTATAGCACCTACAGGGTCTAAAATTACAAGAATCGACTTTGTTGCAGCTACTAGAGATCCAGGTGACGGTAAATTTTTTATATTACAGCAGTATGCTGTAGATGGTATGGAAACCGGATGTTTGAACACTCCGTATGAGGGTAATATTGATCTTTCAAATACCGCTCCGGAGAATTCTAGCTATGCATTAATTCCAAACTCGCTTTCTTTTGACCCACCAAGTACAAATGGTAATGGTAGTTTAAATTTCAATAGTAGTGGTTCTTATACATATTCCCCACCTGTAGGGTACGCAGGTGCAGTTAGTTTTGACTACGAGGTAAACCTTCCTGCTCCTAATAGTCATATTTCTGATAGTGCTACGATCACTCTTAATTTTGTAGATCTTCCAGAAGCACCTATCGCAGAGCCTATCTGCCAAGAGGGAACTGTATACTCAATTCAGGTAAACTCACCTCTAGGAAATGAATATGAATATGCTCTAGATGGTGAAGATCCTTTTGTAGATAGAAGCTATCAATCTAGTCCTTTATTTATTTCAGTCCCTTCTGGCGAATACAAGGTTTCTGTTAGAAATAAATTTACTAATTGTTTTAGTACAGAAACTTCGGTTACTGTTTTAGATAACTTAGAGATATCAGGAGTTGTATCAGATGGAGTGTGTACAGGAGCAAACTCTGGAAGTATAGATATAACAGTGAGTGGTGGTGTAGGCCCCTACACGTATGAATGGATTGGACCGTCAGGATTTACTAGTACTGATGAAGATCTCGCAAATTTAGATGCAGTAACTTATGAAATCACTGTTACGGACTCTAAAGGATGTATAGAGAAGAAAAGGTTTACGGTACAAGAACCATCGGTAGCGCTAAGTGCTAACGCTAACCCGACGGCTATTCTCTGTAAAGGAGAAAGCACAGGCTCAATAGATTTAACAGTAAGTGGCGGAATGCCAAGCTATAGCTATGCGTGGAGCGGCCCTTCAGGATTTACAAGCACAGATGAAGACCTTGTCGGTCTTGTTGCTGGGACTTATAGCGTTACGATCACAGATGACAATGGCTGTACGATAACGATTAATACTATAGAAATAGATGAGCCATCGGTAGCGCTAAGTGCTAACGCTAACCCGACGGCTATTCTCTGTAAAGGAGAAAGCACAGGCTCAATAGATTTAACAGTAAGTGGCGGAATGCCAAGCTATAGCTATGCGTGGAGCGGCCCTTCAGGATTTACAAGCACAGATGAAGACCTTGTCGGTCTTGTTGCTGGGACTTATAGCGTTACGATCACAGATGACAATGGCTGTTCGATAACGATTAATACTGTAGAAATAGATGAGCCATCGGTAGCGTTAAGTGCCATTGCTAACCCGACGGCTGTTCTCTGTAAAGGAGAAAGCACAGGCTCAATAGATTTAACAGTAAGTGGCGGAATGCCAAGCTATAGTTATTCGTGGAGTGGCCCTTCAGGATTTACAAGTACAGATGAAGACCTTGTCGGTCTTGTTGCTGGGACTTATAGCGTTACGATCACAGATGACAATGGCTGTTCGATAACGATTAATACTGTAGAAATAGATGAGCCATCGGTAGCGTTAAGTGCCATTGCTAACCCGACGGCTGTTCTCTGTAAAGGAGAAAGCACAGGCTCAATAGATTTAACAGTAAGTGGCGGAATGCCAAGCTATAGTTATTCGTGGAGTGGCCCTTCAGGATTTACAAGTACAGATGAAGACCTTATCAGTCTTGTTGCTGGGACTTATAGCGTTACGATCACAGATGACAATGGCTGTTCGATAACGATTAATACTGTAGAAATAGATGAGCCATCGGTAGCGTTAAGTGCCATTGCTAACCCGACGGCCGTTCTCTGTAAAGGAGAAAGCACAGGCTCAATAGATTTAACAGTAAGTGGTGGAGTGCCAAGCTATAGTTATGCGTGGAGTGGCCCTTCAGGATTTACAAGCACAGATGAAGACCTTGTCGGTCTTGTTGCTGGGACTTATAGCGTTACGATTACAGATGACAATGGCTGTACGATAACGATTAGTACTGTAGAAATAGATGAACCATCGGTAGCGTTAAGTGCCATTGCTAACCCGACGGCTGTTCTCTGTAAAGGAGAAAGCACAGGCTCAATAGATTTAACAGTAAGTGGTGGCACAGCAAGCTATAGCTATGCGTGGAGCGGCCCTTCAGGATTTACAAGCACAGATGAAGACCTTGTCGGTCTTGTTGCTGGGACTTATAGCGTTACGATCACAGATGACAATGGCTGTACGATAATGATTAGTACTATAGAAATAGATGAGCCATCGGTAGCGTTAAGTGCTATTGCTAACCCGACGGCCGTTCTCTGTAAAGGAGAAAGCACAGGCTCAATAGATTTAACAGTAAGTGGTGGAGTGCCAAGCTATAGTTATGCGTGGAGTGGCCCTTCAGGATTTACAAGCACAGATGAAGACCTTGTCGGTCTTGTTGCTGGGACTTATAGCGTTACGATTACAGATGACAATGGCTGTACGATAACGATTAGTACTGTAGAAATAGATGAACCATCGGTAGCGTTAAGTGCCATTGCTAACCCGACGGCTGTTCTCTGTAAAGGAGAAAGCACAGGCTCAATAGATTTAACAGTAAGTGGTGGCACAGCAAGCTATAGCTATGCGTGGAGCGGCCCTTCAGGATTTACAAGCACAGATGAAGACCTTGTCGGTCTTGTTGCTGGGACTTATAGCGTTACGATCACAGATGACAATGGCTGTACGATAATGATTAGTACTATAGAAATAGATGAGCCATCGGTAGCGTTAAGTGCCATTGCTAACCCGACGGCCGTTCTCTGTAAAGGAGAAAGCACAGGCTCAATAGATTTAACAGTAAGTGGTGGAGTGCCAAGCTATAGTTATGCGTGGAGTGGCCCTTCAGGATTTACAAGCATAGATGAAGACCTTGTCGGTCTTGTTGCTGGGACTTATAGCGTTACGATCACAGATGACAATGGCTGTACGATAACGATTAGTACTGTAGAAATAGATGAGCCATCGGTAGCGTTAAGTGCCATTGCTAACCCGACGGCCGTTCTCTGTAAAGGAGAAAGCACAGGCTCAATAGATTTAACAGTAAGTGGTGGAGTGCCAAGCTATAGTTATGCGTGGAGTGGTCCTTCAGGATTTACAAGTACAGATGAAGACCTTGTCGGTCTTGTTGCTGGGACTTATAGCGTTACGATTACAGATGACAATGGCTGTTCGATAACGATTAATACTGTAGAAATAGATGAGCCATCGGTAGCGTTAAGTGCCATTGCTAACGCGACGGCCGTTCTCTGTAAAGGAGAAAGCACAGGCTCAATAGATTTAATAGTAAGTGGTGGCACAGCAAGCTATAGTTATGCGTGGAGCGGCCCTTCAGGATTTACAAGCACAGATGAAGACCTTGTCGGTCTTGTTGCTGGCACTTATAGCGTTACGATCACAGATGACAATGGCTGTGCGATAACGATTAGTACTATAGAAATAGATGAGCCATCGGTAGGATTAACAGCCAATGCTAACCCGACGGCTGTTCTCTGTAAAGGAGAAAGCACAGGCTCAATAGATTTAACAGTAAGTGGTGGAGTGCCAAGCTATAGTTATGCGTGGAGCGGCCCTTCAGGATTTACAAGCACAGATGAAGACCTTGTCGGTCTTGTTGCTGGGACTTATAGCGTTACGATTACAGATAACAATGGCTGTACGATAACGATTAGTACTGTAGAAATAGATGAACCATCGGTAGCGTTAAGTGCCATTGCTAACCCGACGGCTGTTCTCTGTAAAGGAGAAAGCACAGGCTCAATAGATTTAACAGTAAGTGGTGGCACAGCAAGCTATAGTTATGCGTGGAGTGGCCCTTCAGGATTTACAAGCACAGATGAAGACCTTGTCGGTCTTATTGCTGGGACTTATAGCGTTACGATTACAGATGACAATGGCTGTACGATAATGATTAGTACTATAGAAATAGATGAACCTTTAACTGTACTTACAGGAAATATCACATCTACAAACGAAAATGGAGCTACAGCAAACGATGGTACTGCTACCATAACAGTATCTGGAGGGATTCCTAATTATACTTATTTATGGAGTCCTAATGGGGAAACTACTCCCACAATTATAAATCTCGATTCTGGAACTTACAGTGTAATCGTAACCGATCAAAATGGTTGTATCTATTCAGAAACAGTCACGATTACATCTATTAATCAAATTCCAGTTGCTCAAGATGATAATGTCTCCACCCTAGAAGATACTACCATAACAATTGATGTACTGCAGAATGATTCCTTTGGGTCCGATGGATCTTCTTCCTCGAATATTTCAATCACAGCCCTCCCAGTTAATGGGTTCACTGTTGTCAATTTAGACAATACCATCGAGTATATTCCTGGACCTAATTTTGTAGGAACAGATGAGTTTATCTATGAAATTGAAGATAGTAATGGTGATACCGCTTTCGCGAAAGCGAGTGTAATTGTAAATGCTGTAGTAGACGCAGTTGATGATATTGTGACAACAGCAGAGGATACGCCAGTTACTTTTAACGTTTTTGACAATGATCTCTTTATAGATACAAACTTTGAAGTAACAAGTGTAACTAATCCAAATAAAGGTACAGTAACGTTTACTGTTGATGGCACGATGATATATACTCCTGATTCCAACTTCAATGGCTCAGATCAATTTGATTATACTGTTACTGTACAGCATAGAGATGGTCTTACAACTAATGAAGAAACGGCTACTGTATATATTACCGTAGTGGGCGATAATCCCTCCATACAATTATATAAAGATGGTAATTATTTTGATGCTAATAATGACGGTATTGTCAGCACTGGAGATGAAGTTAATTATGTTTTTACAGTAGTAAATACTGGTGATGTAATACTTTTTAATACTACCATCTCTGATCCGCTTCCTGGTGTAATCATTTCTGGTGGGCCTATAACATTAGATGTGGGAGAGTCAGATAGTACATCATTCTCGGGCACTTATACAATAACACAGGCTGATATTGATGCTGGGACTGTTGTAAATTTAGCATCTGTAACAGCAGAAGAGCCGGGTAATGATCCAAGTGATCCGTCAGATGATATTACTGATGAATCTGAAGATCCAACACCTGTAGATATACCATCTAACCCAGACTGCCCATTTTGTACAGAAACCCCTCTAGAACAAGTTGCATCTTTATCATTAATTAAAAATGGCTTATTCATGGACGAGAGCGCAGATGGATTTGCACAGGTAGGGGAAACAATTGAATATATATTTACAGTGAGTAATAATGGAAATGTCACTATTACTGATATTATCATCATAGATCCACTAGTTACAGTAATAGGTGGTCCAATAGACCTTTCTCCTGAAGAAAGCAATAGTACTACTTTTACAGCCTCATATGTCATAACCCAAGAAGACATTAACAATGGTAGTGTAGAGAACCAAGCATTAGCTATAGGACAAGATCCAGATGAGACGGAAATAACAGACCTCTCAGATGATGATTCAGAGCTTGAAGATGAAGTAACCCTTACAGAATTACCTGTAGGAGCAAGTATTAGCCTGATTAAAAGCGGAGTATTTAATGATGAAAGCAATGATGGTTTTGCTCAAGAAGGAGAAACCATTACTTACACATTTATACTTACAAATACTGGAAATGTAAGCATAATCAATATTGCTATTGAAGACCCGTTAGTACCTATTAATGGAGGTCCTATTTCATTGGATCCTCAAGAAATTGACAATTCCACATTTACTGCTACTTATACCATAACAGCAGTAGATATTTTAAATGGGTTTGTAGTGAATCAAGCTATAGCTACAGGTCAAGATCCAAGTGGAAACGATGTCGTTGATATTTCTGACGATGATTCAGAACTAGAAGATGAGGAAACTATTACCATACTTCCTCGACGGGGAAATATTTATTTAGAGAAAACAGGTATAGCGCTAGACGTTAATGGAGACGGACTTATTAATGTAGGTGAGGTCATAAGATATTCGTTTACGGTCACAAATTCTGGTTTAATAACTATTACGGATATCACAATTTCAGATCCATTAGTGCCAGTAGAAGGTGGACCTATAACCTTACTTTCAGGTGAATCTGATAGTACAACATTTAGTGCTAATTATGTGGTTACACAAACAGATATAGAAGAGGGTCTCGTAATCAATCAAGCAACCGTTAGTGGTGTAGATGAAAACAATCATGAGGTTTCAGACCTTTCTGATGATCCTACAGATTTAACCAATAACGACCTAGATGGTGATGGTGATCCGGATGATCCAACGATTGTTGTTTTTCAAGGAGTGCTTAATATTGCAGATATCGAGGTATTCAATGGCATATCTCCAAATGGAGATGGGCGTAATGACTACTTTATGATTCAAGGTATTGAGAATTATCCTAATAATAATGTGCAGATTTTCAATAGATGGGGAGTTCAGGTATTTGACATTAATGGGTATACCAATAATGATAGTACAAAAAGATGGGATGGTACGTCAAACGCTAGAGCTACAATGAATTCAGAAGATCAAGTTCCGTCAGGTACGTACTATTATATCATTGAGTATGATACCCCAGATGGAACTCGTAATAAAGCAGGTTACCTCTATGTAAATTGATACTTGTACTTACGCTTTCGCGAAAGCGTAATCTCAACACAAATGATTATTTAGTTTCCTCCAACTATAAGAGTTCACATTATTAATCGCAATTATGATCTCTCATAGCACTGAAACATTTGTCAAATAAATTAAAATGACAAGCATATAATGAAACAACTACAACTATTTCTAGTCGCTATTCTAACCACGATGATAGTGATGGATTCTCAAGCTCAACAGGACCCTCAATATACTCAGTATATGTATAATACTGTGGCAATTAACCCAGCATATGCGGGTAATCGTGGGGTGACGAGTATCGTAGGATTGCATAGAAGCCAGTGGGTAGGCCTCGATGGAGCACCGCGTACACAGAGTTTAAGTGTTCACTCACCCGTAGGAGATGGAAAAGTAGGCTTAGGTCTTTCCATTGTAAATGATGCCTTAGGTCCTGGCCAAGAAACCTATTTTGGAGCAGATTTTAGTTACACGGTAAATACCTCAAATAGGGGTAGACTAAGTTTTGGGTTAAAAGCCGGGGGGCACATATTGGACGTTGACTTAACTAAACTCAATATAGAAGACCAGTCTGATACTCGCTTTTCTCAAAATATTGACAATAAATTTTCACCAGTGATAGGTGCAGGAATTTACTATCATGCAGATAAATTTTATGCAGGTATAAGTGTTCCTAACTTAGTAGAGACAGAACATTTTGACAGAAGTACTACTGATAATAGTGCTTCTAGTTTTGTAGAACAAGAGCGCATACATTATTATGGTATTATAGGTTATGCGTTTGATCTTACAGATCAATTAAAATTTAAACCAAGTGCACTTTTTAAGGCTGTTGTAGGTACTCCATTACAAGTAGATGCAACAGCAAATTTCCTTTTATTGGAGAAATTGCATATGGGAATTGCATATCGATGGGATGCAGCATGGAGTGGTCTTGTAGGTTTTCAAGTATCAGATAGTATGCTCATAGGTCTTACCTATGATCGTGAGAGTACAGATTTAGGAAACACAGTTTATAACGATGGAAGTTTTGAAATCTTTTTAAGGTTTGAATTATTTAATGAATATGATCGAATGCTTACACCTAGATTCTTTTAATGCCTTTGTAATATGAAAAAAAATGCGCTTATATTCATTCTTTTTATTTCTTTTCTTGGATTTGCCCAAGAATCAACAGTAGAAAAAGGGGATAAACAATTCCATAAATATGATTTTGTAGATGCTCAAAAAATCTATCAAAAGGTTGCAGATAAAGGTTATCAATCTGCAGATTTGTTTAAAAAGCTCGCAGATGCCTACTATCTTAATGCAAAATATGAGCAAGCTAAAACATACTATGAAAAATTAATTAAACAATATCCAGAAACGGCAGGTGCTCAGGTATATTTTAGATATGCCATTTCATTGAGATCAATGAAAAATTATGAACTATCAGATGCTATGATGTCTCATTTTTTTGAATTAAACAATCAAGAAGAAGCTGCTGAAGTTTATCAGAAAAGTCCAGATTATCTTCAAAGAATAGCTCATCAAAAAGATGCTTATGAGGTAAAGCCTACTACTATAAACTCTGGATATTCTGACTTTGGATCTATTTTGTATAATAACAAATTAATTTTTGCGTCAAACAGAGACACGGGAACTTTTAGAAAACGTATTCATAAGTGGAATGGTCAACCTTTTCTTGATATCTATCAAGTAGATCTTAGTAAAGTAGATGTGGATGCAGGTTACACATATGTAGAAAAATTTAGCCCTTTTATTAATACTCAATTTCACGAAAGCTCACCTGTTTTTACAAATGATGGAAACACTATATATTTTACAAGAAGTAACTACAATAACGGCACCTATAAAAAAGATAAAAGGGGTACGAATAAGTTAAAAATTTACAAAGCAAATTTAGATGATGGTAAGTGGTCTAGTGCTTTAGAGTTGTCTATTAATAGTGATTCTTACACGATTGCTCACCCTGCTTTGAGTCCTGACAATAAAAGATTGTATTTCTCATCTGATATGCCAGGAAGTTTAGGGATGTCAGATATCTGGTATGTAAGTATAAATGAGGATGGTCTTTACGGTAGTCCAATTAACTTAGGAGAAAAAATCAATACCGAGGGACGTGAAACGTTTCCTTTTATAAGTGCTCAAAATGATTTGTACTTTGCCTCAGATGGTCATCCTGGTTTAGGTGGTCTCGACCTCTATATTGCGTCACTTAACAATGAAGGAGATATCAATGGTAAAATAATTAACTTGGGAGAACCTGCAAATACATCAAAAGACGACTTTGCTTTTATGATTGATACGGAGACAAATACGGGTTTCTTATCATCTAACCGCGATAATAGTGGAGTAAATGATGATATTTACTTATTAAAACAAAATAGAAAACCTGTAATATCTTGTGATATTTCTTTATCGGGTATAGTAAAAGATAAGGATACTGGAGACTATCTAGAAGGAGTAAATGTAAGCTTATATGATGTAGACAATACGTTATTAAATTCTATAGTTACAAAAAGTGCTGCTACTTTTTCATTTGATCCAGATTGTGGTAAAATTGTTTTACTCAAGGCATATAAAGAAAATTACAATTCTCAAGAATTCATAATAACAACACCTATACAGTCTATGGACATTAATAAAACCATAGAGTTGGAAAAAAAGCTTAAAGAGGTAAAACCTGGTGATGATATTGGACTTGTTTTAGATCTTAATCCTATTTATTTTGATTTTGATGAATCTACTATACGACCAGATGCTGCTTTAGAGCTTGCAAAGGTTCAAGCTTACATGGAGGCTTATCCATCAGTTAGAATTGACATCAAATCACATACGGATAGTAGGGGAGATAGCAGCTATAATATGAAGCTATCACAATGGCGTAATGAGGCTACAATACAATGGCTAAAATCCCAAGGAATCGAGTCTAAAAGACTCTATGGAAAGGGCTATGGCGAGTCTCAGTTAGTGAATGAGTGTGTGGATGATGTTTTATGTAGCGAAGCAAGACATCAATTAAATAGGCGTAGTGAATTTATAATAGTAGTAGATGAGCCATAATAGTCAAAAATAATTTTATAGTAAGAGCACCTTATTAAGAGGTGCTTTTCTATTGTTATTTGTATTTTTACAAGGCTTATGAAAGAAGAATTAGTCATCTTAGTTGATGAAAACGATACAAAAATTGGGCTCATGCCTAAAATGGAAGCTCATGAAAAAGCGCTACTACATAGAGCTTTTTCCGTGTTTATATTTAATGATAAACAAGAGCTTATGCTACAGCAGCGTGCAGCCCATAAATATCATAGTCCAGAACTCTGGACAAACACCTGTTGCAGTCACCAAAGAGACGGAGAGTCAAATATTGACGCTGGAATGCGTAGATTACAGGAAGAGATGGGTTTTACAGTTTCTTTAGAGGAAAAGACTTCTTTTATTTATAAAGCTCCTTTTGATAATGGTCTTACAGAACATGAGCTAGATCATATTCTAGTAGGTACATTTAATAAGGAACCTCAAATAAATCCAGATGAAGTTGCTTCTTGGAAATGGATGTCTCTAGATGATGTAAAAAAAGATATTAAAGATCAACCATCACAGTACACAGCTTGGTTTAAAATTATCTTTGACAAATTCTATACTTATATTCAACAATGAGAATCACTGCAAATCGAAAAGCTCATTTTAATGCAGCACATAGGCTGTATAGAAAAGACTGGACAGATCAAAAAAACACGGAAATTTTTGGTAAGTGCAGCAATCCTCATTTTCATGGTCACAACTATGATCTTATTGTTGGAGTAACAGGTGAGATTGACGAAGAGACGGGGTATCTTATAGATTTAAAAATATTAAAGGATATCATAAAAATAGAAGTAGAGGATTATTTAGACCATAAGAACTTAAACTTAGAAGTAGAAGAGTTTAAAGCAATCAATCCAACCGTAGAGAACATTGCTGTGGTTATCTATGATAGGATTAGGAGAGTACTTAATACACGTTTTGATCTTACCATCACTTTGTATGAGACTCCTCGCAACTATGTAATTTATAAAGGAGAGTAAGAGTTATGGGGTTAAAAATAGGAGACAAAGCACCCGCTTTTAAATTAAAAAACCAAAATGGTGAGGTCATCTACGCTGGTGAGTACTTAGGAAACACACCACTTATTATATACTTTTATCCAAAAAACTTTACTCCTGGTTGTACAGCACAAGCGTGTAGTTTTAGAGATCAATATCAAGATTTCTTAGAGGCAGGTGCAAAAGTATTCGGCATAAGCTCAGATAGTGTAGAAAGTCATAAACGCTTTCGCGAAAAGCACCACTTACCCTTTGATACACTTGCAGATAAATCTAATTCAGTAAGACGTAGATATGGTGTAAAAGGAAACTTGCTAGGTCTTATTCCAGGCAGGGAGACCTTTGTTATTGATAAGGATGGGGTAATTCAAATGAAATTTAACAGTATGGCGGCTTCTCAGCACATCCCAAAAGCACTCGAAGTTGTAAAAAGTTTTTAATGGGCATTATTTGCTATTTAAAATAGCTATTCCGATCATAACCAAAATTATACTCATAGAGGTTAAAAAACACTAAAGTTGTTCTATACTTTTTTGTAGATAAAAATGTTACTGTTTGTGGATTTTTTACACACTATTAAAGAGATTAGCTCTTCTTCCATAGCATGAGTTTTTAAAGGTGTGCTTTCTCTCATTGCTAACTTCAGAATTTTCAATAGAATATTAATAAGTTATAAGAACCATGATTTCTCTTCATTCAACTAGTTACTCTTTTTAAATTAATTAGTAACAATCCCCTTAGTTTTAATGCCGTATATAAATAAAAGGGACTTTCTCAAATTAGTTCCACCTTTTACTAAAGCAATAATCCCAATTAACAGTGGCATTAAATCTTTTTGATTTTTGGAAAAGACAACACTTTGCTCAATACACATCATCATTATAAGTATATAGTTGAGTAGTAAAGAATAGATTAATACTATTCACCTAGAATACCTTCTCTTAAAAGAATAAAATGAACTATTTTGATGTTACTACATTTCTTCTCCAAAAAAGATAGCATTCATTAGTAATTTATTAGTACCATACCAAAAGGCTCTAAAATTCGTATTATCAGTAAATATAATTACATCACCCCTTCCTAAGTTTTGATGAACAAACGGCCTCGTTTCTGGAATTGCTTTAAGGTTAATTTTTGAAATGTACCCAGATTGTAAAGGACTCTTTGTATACTTAATTGGGTTTTTATAGCTTGTAGAGTCGGCTTCTATAAAGATAGTCGTGTTTCTAAAAAGTGATATACGATCTCCAGTATAACCAAAGTTTATAGGGTGTGATCTATCTTGCTTTGCTTCAAAAATAGCACCACCTATGACTTGTGCTCCATTAAAATCACTACGTTGCTCAAAACTCACCCCTTTTGCAGGATTTTCTGTTTTTACAAATTTTATATCGAGTAATTTATTAGTTTCAAACCATTTGGCAACATTTCGATAGCCTATTAAGGTTCCACCACCACGTGTCCAATCTTTGAGTTTTTTTATATTAGATTTATTGATGGCATTCCCCCACACATTAGGAAGTATAATATCTGTATATTTTGTAAGATCTGTACGGCCTAGATCTTTGGTGTCTAATTTTGTAATACGCATTTTATAGCGTGTATCAAATAAGTGCCATATCTCTCCAGCATCATAGGGATTAATTCCTTCTCCCACAATTACTGCTACTTTAGAAGGTTTTAGTGCTCTAAATTGATTACTCCCTAGATCAATACCTTGCGTTAGTCCAGTACTTACAGATCTTATAGTTACATGAGAAGTATTAGAGACCTCATTCATAAAATTTTGAAGTTCTACGCGATCTAATATTTGATTTTGTACAGGAATCATAATAGTTCCATAATCATAACTCATATTTTCTAACGTAAATTGCTGCATCGCCACTTTTGCACGAAGACCTTTATTAAGAATTGCATTTAAAGCTTTAGGCGCATAGTAATCATGCCATTCCATAAGATAAGCATAAGAACTATTTACCACTTTTGGAGTTTGAGTTTGTTGTAAGTTTTTAATCTCACTACCTGCATTTGTAAGACTTGCATTTTCTGTAAAATCGACTCCAAATGCGAGTGGGAATGACCAGGCACTTATATCATAAAATAAACTATCTGTAAAGGCAGTACGCTTTTCAAACATTGCTTTAATTAACCTTCCTTGACGCTGGTTTTTAGGAACGATATAACTCATTCCTTTTTTAAAATTTATTCCACTTTCGCTAAAATCATTTGCGACTGTATGTACTTTAATTTTATGACGTTTTAAAATTTCTGCAAGATGATATGAAGTTCCAGCATCCTTCTCACTACCGAAAGCGTAAGCGCCATTCAAATTTTCGCCTCGAGCGTTATTGAAAAAATCTCTTTGGTAATTAAGCAACTCACTTTTCATACCTTGAGCTGCTTCTAGAGTAGATAGTATAGCGGTAAACTGGTTACGTATTGTAAATTTAAATTCTAACAATCCATTGTCTGTTTCTTGCGCGTGACCGCGACTACTACCTTGTTCAAAAAGAATTCCAATTCCTCCATTTATATCTGGAAATGTAGATCCCTTTCCGTAGTAAAAATCGTCAAAGCTCTCTTCGGTATAATAGAAGCTACCTATTTTATCTAGTGCTGCAGCGTGATAGTTACCTATTTGCTTGGTGAGTTCTTGATTTAAAACAGGGGTAAGTGGGTGTGTACGTGACTGTATACCTGGCTGAAAAAAGAAGCTACTATTACTTCCCATCTCATGATGGTCTGTCAAAATATTGGGATACCAATTATGAAAAGTTTCAATACGAGCTCTAGACTCAGGAAGTTGCACAGGTAACCAGTCGCGGTTCATATCAAACCAGTAATGATTTGTTCTGCCTCCAGGCCATATCTCATCAAATTCACGATCTTGTGGGTCAGGATTAATTATTTGACTTTTATTAGTATTTGCCCAATAAGCAAAGCGTTGTAGTCCGTCAGGATTAAAAGAGGGATCAAAGAGAATGACAGTATTTTTAAGAAGGCTATCTATCTTTTCTCCTTGTGCGGCAGCTAAATAATAGGCTGCTACTAGCCCTGCATTTGCACCAGAAGGCTCGTTACCATGTATGGAAAGACCTTGATAAACCACAATAGGCATTTGGTTTAAATTGAGAGCAGAACTCCCTTCTTCAGTAATTTTAAGATGTTGTGCTTGTATTTGGTCAATTCTATTTTGGTTTGCTGGAGAAGTGATGGTTAATAGTAAAAGCGGTCTCCCTTCAAATGTGGAACCACGATTTTCAATCGTGATCCGATCACTGGATGCCGCAAGTACACGCATATATTCTGAAAGCTTGTCGTGGCTCACATGCCATTCTCCTGGGGTAAATCCTAAAATGCTATCAGGAGTAGGAATTTCACTATTGTAGGTTACATCTTCTGGAAGGTAATAGCTTAGATCTACTTTACCAGTTTGTGCATGTAGATTGAAATAAGATACTAAGAGTGTGGTGATAAAAACAAAAAATCGCATGCGCCTTTTTTTAAGGTTTAAAGCCTAAAAATAGAGAAAAGAACTTATGAAAGCTTAAGGTATTATGAATTTATTTTTGCCTCATAGGCACAAGCTGCTCCTATAATACCCGCATTGTTTTTCATCTGAGCTGCTGTGAAAGGAATGTCTGTGGTAATATATTTTTTAAACTCATCCATGTGCTTGCTTATACCACCTCCTATAATGTATTGATCTGGCGTGCAAATGGACTCTACGGTATCAAGGAAGAAATTAAATCGATGCGCCCATTGTTTATAGGTTAGATTTTGTGCTTTTCTAACAGAATTTGCAACATATTTTTCGATAGGCTCATTATTATATGGAATTCTTCCTAATTCAAAATTAGGTATTAATATACCATTGTTATAAAGGCCAGAACCTATACCTGTACCTACGGTAATGGTTAATACAAGACCATTTATATTTTTTCCGCTACCAAAACGTACTTCTGCCATTCCAGCAGCATCTGCATCATTTATAACCACGCATGGAAGCCCAGTTTTTTCAGAAAACAGTTTGTCTATTTGTACACCTAGCCAGCTTTTATGCATGTTACCGTAGGCCATTGCTTTGCCATTGACAATTACTGTAGGAAAGCCAAATCCTATGGGGCCTTTCCAATTAAAATGATCTACGATTTTCTGGACTGCTTTTGCTACAGCCTTAGGTTTTGCAGGTCTTGGAGTTTCAACCCTAAAGCGTTCAGTTGTTAACGCTGCTGTTGTTAGGTCTACAGGAGCTCCTTTAATTCCAGTTCCACCTATATCGATGCCTAATATTTGCATTGAAAAATAGTATTATTTTCTGTAATGTGAAGATAGGAATTTATGAGCTATAAATGATTTAACATAGTTGCGCTTTCGCGAAAGCGTACTCCTAAAACGATTTCTACAGTACTTCTTCCTCTGTTTGAGATAATTCTTTCCCGTATTCTTGTTTGTAAATTTTAACGATTAAAAGAAAAAGACTTACTAATATAGGACCAAATATAAGGCCGATAAAACCAAAGAGAGGAACACCCACTATGACCCCAACAATAGTTACTAGGGGATGTACATCTGCCAGTCTTTTTTGAATGATAAGTCTAAAAATATTATCTGTAGACCCTACTACTATAATCCCGTAAGCAAGCATGGCAATACACAGCCCTATCTGTCCTGAAGCGTATAGGATGATACATACAGGCACAATCCCTAAAGCAGTTCCTATAAAAGGAATCATAGCACCTATAGTTACTACGGCAAACCAAAAAAATGGATCTTCTATTCCAAAAATCAAAAACCCTACAAGTGCGACAGTTCCTTGCATAATAGCTACTAGTGGTATGCCTATAGCATTAGATTTTACAAGATTAACACTATCTTTTCCTATTACTTTAAGATTGCTCTCACTTAAAGGGATATAATCAAGTAAAGTCTCTCGAAATGTACGACGGTTTGTGAGCATGTAATAAAGCATAAAATACATTATGCTTATCGCTATGAGTATGTTAAAGGTACTACCTGCTAAGTTTTGAAGATTTGAACTCATCCAGTCTGTTATAGCACCTGTGTCTATAGTTTCTGTAAGGTTCATTCCTATTTGAGTTTCTAGTTTTGAAAGTGAACTCTTGATAATATCTACAACTTTACCACTATTTTCAACTGCTTTACTCACCTTAGAAGTAAGCATAAGTGTCAACCCTGCAATAGGGACTAATATTACTAGAAAGGAACCTACCATAAGCAGGGATGCAGCAATACTAGGATTCCATTTTTTTTTGTTTACTAAATACTTTTGCCATTTACGCATAAGTACAAATAGGGTAATAGCTCCTAATACTCCAGAAAGATAAGTGGCCATTTCTTTAAAAATGAGCCATCCCAATAATACTATTAGAAATATTACGAAGAGTTGTCTTAATAGTTTAGGGTTAATTGTTTTCATAGTTATGATGCAAATAGTTGATCGTCATTTTTAAAAGCTTTAAATTCTAATGCATTTCCACAGGGATCATAAAAAAACATTGTGGCTTGTTCTCCAGGTTTGCCTTCAAACCGAATATAAGGTTCAATAATAAATTTAACGTGAGCTCCAATCTCCTTAGCAAAATTGTGAAAATCGTCCCATGCTAAGACAACACCAAAGTGCGGCACAGGCACAGCCTTTCCATCTACTTCATTGTGTTTTACAGAGTCTATTATCTTTTCTTTGTAATGAATTACCAACTGATGACCAAAAAAATTAAAATCTACCCAATGGTCACTGCTGCGACCTTCAGGTAGATTTAAAATATCTCTATAAAATGTTCTAGCCTTGTCAACATCATCTACTGGGATGGCAAGGTGGAAAGGACGTAAATGCATAGTATCTTTTATTTCTGATACTAATTTACGCACAAATTACTTCTTTTCTGCAGCTACTACGTCAGTATCTTTACGATGCTTCAATAAAGATATGCCTGCAAAAAAGAAGATAACACCAAGAATAGTAAATGCCCAAGGGTTCATTCCAGTTTGCATACTGCCAAAAATTCCCATTACTCCTAAAACGAGCATTACAGCTCCAGCAACCAGAGCTATGACTCCTATAATCTTTATCATAATTTATTAATTATTGGTTAGAGTATAAATGTATTTTATTGATAAATGTTTATTTAATAGATTAACAACGTATTATTATAGATTTAATACATAATTATGAATGTGAGTTACAATTTAAGAAGTGTTAAGAAAACCAGCCATTCTTTCATAGAGGAGTACGGTAGTTTTGCATATTTTTGTAAAGAGTTAAAAACAAGTATACTTAAAACCTATAGTTTTAAATAAAAAGCCCTTGATTACAAAACGTATTATACCTTGTCTCGATATAAAAAATGGTCGTACTGTAAAAGGGACTAATTTTGTGAATTTACGGGATGCTGGAGATCCAGTAGCCCTTGCAAAAATATATTCAGAAACAGGAGCAGACGAACTAGTATTTCTTGATATTTCTGCGACAGAAGAGCGTAGAAAAACGCTAGCAAATTTAGTTTTAAGTGTGGCTTCACAGGTTAATATTCCATTTACCGTAGGAGGAGGTATCTCTTCTGTAGCAGATGTAGACATTTTATTACAAAATGGAGCAGACAAAGTGTCAATAAACTCTAGTGCAGTAAAAAGACCAGAGCTTATAAATGATTTAGTTTCAAAATTTGGTTCGCAATGTATAGTTGTCGCTATTGATGCAAAACGGATTAATAATAATTGGATAGTTCATCTTGTAGGAGGTAAAGTTCCTACAGAGTTAAATTTATTTGACTGGGCAAGGGAGGTGGAGGCTCGAGGGGCAGGTGAGATTCTATTCACTTCTATGGATAATGACGGAACAAAAGATGGTTTTGCAAATGAAGCGTTAGCTCGGCTGTCAAGTGAACTTAATATACCCATTATAGCTAGTGGTGGTGCTGGGACCATGCAACATTTTACAGATGCTTTTCAAGTAGGGAATGCAGATGCAGCACTTGCAGCTAGTGTATTTCACTTTAAAGAAATTGAAATACCAATATTAAAGAGAGAAATAGCTTCAAAAGGAATAAACGTAAGATTATAATTTAAAGAGTAGCAATGATTAATTTCTCAAATCATAGCATCTTAATGTAGATAAAAAATGAAAATAGATTTTAGTAAATATGAAGATGGTTTAGTGCCAGCTATCATTCAAGACGCAAGTACGAAAAATGTTTTAATGCTGGGCTTTATGAATGCAGAGGCTTATGAAAAAACATTATCTACAAACAAAGTGACTTTTTACAGTCGTTCAAAGCAGCGCTTATGGACTAAGGGAGAGGAGACAAAAAATTATTTAATATTAGATAGTATTAAATCAGACTGTGATAATGATTCGTTACTTATACAAGTACAACCACAGGGACCCACCTGCCATAAAGGAACAGATACGTGCTGGGGAGAACGTAACCGCCCGAATTTTGGATTTTTATCGACATTAGAAGAAATAATAGAAGATCGATGGAACAATAAGGAAACTGCCGACTCTTATGTAGCCTCATTATTTAGAAAAGGGATCAATAAGGTAGCACAAAAGGTCGGAGAGGAAGCCGTTGAAGTTGTGATCGAATCAAAAGATGATAACGACCACCTATTTCTTAATGAAAGTGCAGACTTGCTTTTTCATATAATGGTCTTACTTCAGGCTAAAGGTTTTCATTTAAGAGATGTAGAAAATACATTAATAGCGAGACATAAATAATAAATAGTATTCAGTGATATAATAAAGAAATCATCTTCTAGTAGAGATTAAGTTTTATACTAGAAGATGATTTTTTTAATTTTAATGGTGCTGTAGATAAAAGATGAAAACATACAATACTTCTGGTGTATACTCTGCAGGAATTTTACCATCAAGTTATTGTTATGCCTCCTTTATGTTTAATAATTCTTTTTATTAATAATTTTTAAAGTTTGTTCAATCCAATCTTCTTCAAAGTTTAAAGTTATTTCAGGTTGTATACCTACATATTCATAATCTATGTATTTGTGAAAATTCATATCTGTTGGATATATGGAAAAGCATTTAGAGGGAGTTTCCAAAGTCCGTCCATAATTAGAGCCGTACGCAATTGCCCCATATGTGCGTTGGCCTAAGTGCTTTGAATTTTTTAATTTTTTTAGTTTTAATGTGAATTGCTCTGCATTACTTATAGTTAGGAAGTTTGTAATGATATAAACATTCATTTTATTTTTTTTAAAAATCTTGTAAAATGGATCAGAGTATTTTGAATTCCCCCCGCCATTGTCCCTTAAATCTACAATAATATTTTCTGCAGTAAATTTATCTTTTGTTTCATCATAAAATTTCTCAAAATTTAATACGTTGTCCTTTCTATTAGAAAAACTCCCAAAGTATACATACTGAGTATCTTCAGTTAGTTGTCTAAACTCCCAATTTTCTTTTTCTTTTTTAATATGCGTATGTGGAGAAGTTCCTTCTTTAGTTAAGTTCCATATACGACCATCATAATAGTACATTGCTGGTATACGTACTAACGTACCACCAGGAATACCTATAGTGGTGACATCATACATGTTTTTACCCACTTTTGTAAAGTAGTATTTAATTTGGCCTACAGCCCATAGAGGGTCGGTAGAATTTGTTACAACACCTTCAAATCCATTTTGTACTGCTGTAATTCCTATCTCTATAGATTCTGATAGTTTATATATACCTTCAAAATCAGTAAACGACTTGTTCTCTAAAATTTTTAATAATTCAAGAATATTGTAGCTTGTGGTAGGGTGGCTTTTAAAAATTTTGCTGTTTATAAAATGGGTTATACTGTCTTGACGGATTAAATTATTTTTTAAATATTTTGGTTCCTTATGGGTAATAGCGGCATGCTTATCTTTTATTGTTGCAAGTAATTCATTTAAAATATTGTAGCAAGCTACCACCGTCGTTTCTGGCGTTATTTTTAATTTTAAAGAATCTAATTTACTATCATATAAATAAAGTAGATCCCCTTTAATTTGCTTTTTGAACGAGACCATTTTTCTTATTTGAGAGTCTATATAAATCAAATCTTCTTTACAATTACATTTTTTTTGATATGGGTTATTTGCTTTCGCGAAAGAAGATAGTAAGCATATAAACGCAATAAAAAAGGAAGTAAATGTTTTCATGTGAGTAATTTTAACTATTAATTTTTTAAAACTTAATAGATCAAAACTATTCTCTTGATAGCGATTTCACTAACCCTTACAGTACATTGGGGCGAAACTGAATTAATTTGTGGCGAAACTTAGGGCCTTTTTTACCTCAAAAGCACGAGTTTTAGAAACAGGTACAAAAAGTGTATGCGATAAAATGAGGCCCATTTTATTCTTTTCCATTTTATAGGATTGAAAATGATCACTATTTATAAGAAAAGATCGATGAGTCCTGATCAGTTCAGGAAATTTTTTTTCAAGCTTACTTAACCTTGTACGTATGAGTTGCTTTTTTAAATTTCCATGGTCTTGATAATGAATTTCCACATAATTATCAGAAGCTTCTAAGAGTATTAGATCTGATGGAAATAAACGTAAACCTTCATAATTACCTTCCCCTTTTATATGAATTTTTGAAGCCTCTATTCTTCTATTTACATACTTCCCAAAAGCATAACGGGCTACAGCTACAATTGGGAATATTACTAACATGGCAGGAAAAAATATAGCAGTAAAATAATAGGATATTGAGTAAGGATTGGGTTGGTTGTAAACTATTATGTATGAATAGAATAACCGCATTATAATAAATGTGAATGCAATAAATAATAGAAAGAAAATGAACTCACTTCTAATTTGCCACTTTTGATTATTTTTAATGAATATAAACTGCTGTACAGGTAACATCGCTAGGTAACATAGTGCAGCTAATATTCCATACAAAGGTAGGTATATCAATTTTTCTGAACTAGAGAGTTCATTTACATCTAGTGGCTCTGTAAAAAACAGAAAAGAAAACACCCAGAAGGCAAGTCCTATTGCTATAAAAAGGTGGCTTTTAATTTTTGGATCTAAGGGGAATTTTTGTAACATAATGTATTAGAAAAATGTAAAATACAGACTTGTTTGGAAAATTTCAAAGTTTAATACTTAAATTTAAGACCACCAGACCACAAATCCCTTCTCTAAAATGCCATTCTCTTTTTTCACCCAGATGAGAGGTGCTCTCAGTTTTAAAAGTTTTATTGTAATATCCATTAAAATTCTAAAATGACTTTTCCAAGGAACATTGAGATGCGGCTCATGGAGCCATTCATGCTTTTGCGTTAGATAAAATTCATATGATTGAAATTTTGAAGATTTAAATTCTTCAAATCGCATCCAGAAACCAACGATACATGCAGGATTTAAAGGTCTTATTGGCGGGCTCTCCGTTCCATAAGGCATAAATAACTGTCCTAAGAAACAAACTTTTTGTTCAAGTACTTCATGATTTATAGATAGTCTAGATAGGGCCTTTTCACCTTCTGTAGTATGTGCTAAGGGTAATTGTTTATCTCTAGTTTTTTCTATTTTAGAAAAAAACATATCGTTCCTATTAGGCCCCATAAGTCGGTGGATAGGTTCAGAAATGGTAGGGTCAATAATATAAAATTTATAAGTAAGCTCTATGTGAATGGGTATGCTTTCGCGAAAGCTATCTGTTATTATAAAATCAAGTTCACCTATTGTAATTTTCTCTTTTTTTACCTGAATGTTGTGCGCAATAACTTTATATCTTTCAGAATGTTCAAGTAATTGCTTACATATATATTCTATCTGGTGGCCAAGCCTTAGATGGCTCGCAATAGGTTTTGGGTTAAAGTCATCTAGTGATACAATTGGAAATTCAAATTGCTCTAAAGAAAATTGCTCATTTTTCCACAATGGTGCTGTTTGAATAAATCCAGTAATATGTTTCATTTCTTTTACAAATACTAATGATTTACTCAACTATGTAAAGCAGAGTGGGGATTAGGGTGTTGACTTGTTCTTAACGATACTGTTAGTAAAAAGGAAAGAAGTTACTTGATCCACCCTTTACTCAAAGAATATTTACTAAACCACCAGAAAAACAAACCTAAAAGAACCACAATTAGTGGGAAAATCAATCCTCCTAATAAGCCAAAATTATTCACACCATCTATACTTATTATTATGTAAGCAGCATGTACAATGGAAGCTATAAGGGACACTAAAAATAGAGGGACCGCATAAGTTTTGCGAGCAACAAGCATTAAACTTGCTAAGAATCCAGTGATTGTAGCTATGCCATAAGCGATTTTATACCATAATGGAGCGCTAGCAGCCATTTCAATTTGCTCAGCTGTGTAACTGGCTTGTGAAATCTCTGGAGCAAATGCGTCCATTAAGAATGCAGACAATCCCATTACATTCCACAATAAAGCTACAATTGCCACAATCCAAAACAAGGCAGTTGGTTTTTGTGTAGACATCATATTGATTTTTATGGTTAGACAACTAATTTACAATTTTTTTCAGTTTCTTAATTTAAAAATAGAATTTCAAGATTACTTTTGATCTATGTTTGAAAAACGGTTTTATTACCTACTTAAAATACAGTATTTAGGTTTTCGTTACCACGGCTGGCAAAAACAGCCAGATGTACTTACTGTAGAGCGCATGATGGAACGTACATTAGCGTATGTATTAGATCATAAAAAATTTAAACTTCTTGCTTCTGGAAGGACAGATGCAAAGGTTTCTGCAAATGTGGCTTATGTGGAGCTCTTTCTTAATGATGAGCCTTTACCCAAAACTGATTTTTTAGAACTATTTAATACAAATCTTCCTCAAGATATACGCTGTTTAAAAATTACAGAAGTAGATAAGAAGTTTAATGTAATGGATGCACCTAAGTCTAAGGAATATGTATATCTATTTTCTTATGGAGAGAAAAACCATCCCTTTTCAGCTCCATACATGATTAATATTGCAGGACAACTTGATCTTAAACTAATGATGGAGGCGGCAAGACATTTTGAGGGTACTCACGATTTTAAATCATATACCTATAAACCAAACCCAGAAACAAAGACCATAGGAACAATAGACTCTGCTCAAATTGTGAGGAATGATTTATATACCGCAAGTTTTTTTCCAGAGGAGAGTTTTGCCTTTCGCGTAAGCGGAAAAGGATTTAAAAGACACCAAATGCGTCTTATGATGGGAATATTATTTGACTTAGGTCAAGGTAACTACGATCTTGATTTCTTTTTAAAAACATTAGAAGCTTCAAATGAAATAAAGCTTACTAGAATTGCTCAAGCCAGTGGTTTATTACTCCAAGACGTACAGATTTAACATAGTTAACATAAAATCAGACTATTTAATAAAGGTTTAACCGTAAACGGTCTAACCTTATACTGTCGTTAACGGCCAGCAGGAGCAGTCCCCTGTATCTTTGTATCATAATTAATTGTTTAACTAAAAAGAAGAAAGATTATGAATAAGAGAATAGCAATTTTAGCAACAGACGGATTTGAAGAAAGCGAATTAAAATCACCAAAAGAGGCGATGGAAAACGCTGGATTTACAGTAGATATAATAAGTGAGAAATCTGGAACCATTAAAGGGTGGGCAGATGGAAATTGGAGCAATGAATACACTGTTACAAATACAATTGATAACGTGAGAGCAGACCAATACAACGCACTCATGTTGCCAGGCGGTGTGATTAATCCAGATAAATTAAGAAGAAATGACGATGCAATTTTGTTTATACGTGATTTTTTCAAACAGAAAAAACCAGTAGGAGCAATCTGCCATGCACCACAACTTTTAATTGAAGCAGATGTGGTAAAAGGCCGTGAATTAACATCATTTAATTCCATAAAAACAGACTTGATTAATGCAGGAGCAAAATGGATAGATAAAGAGGTTGTTTGTGACGAAGCCTTCGTAACGAGCCGTAATCCAAATGATCTACCAGCATTTAATAGTAAGCTAATTGAAGAAATTAGAGAAGGTAAACACGAGTTACAACACGCATAGTGTTGTATTGATTGATTGGTGAATGAAAGCCGCCACGCATTAATGCGTGGCGGCTTTTTCTATGGGTTTATCTAAGGGTAGAATTTGTAACTTTATAGTAATAAAACAAGAATTAATGACTAAAATAGACCAAGTTGTATTTGATTTTTTGAAGAAGTTAAAAAATAATAATACTAGAGAGTGGATGGAAGAAAATAGAGCTCAATATCTTACAAATGAGAAAAAATTAAAACGTATTTATGAGGATATAAGAGTAGGGCTAAGCGAAGATGATGAGATTGACAAGGTAAAAATCTTTAGAATAAATAGAGATGTAAGGTTTAGCAATAATAAAACGCCTTATAATATTCATAGATCAGTAAACTTTGGTAGGGCCGGTGCACATAGAAGAGGTAGCTATTACCTACGTATAGAACCAGGTGGTCATTCTAGAATAAGTGGCGGATTTTTTAGTCCTGAGCCAGCAGATTTAAAAAGAATTCGTAAAGAATTTGAAATGGATTCAAGTGAAATAAGAGCTATTCTCAATGACGAGGAATTTAGAAGAAGTTATGGTGGGTCATTTGATCCAATAAGAGCAGTTAAAACAGCTCCTAGAGGATTTGATAAAAAAGATATAAATATTGATCTTATAAGGCTACAGAGCTTCTTTGTGACAAAAACATTTAATGACTCAGAAGTTCTTTCAAAAGACTTTGTAAATAATGTAGTAACTAATTTTAAACTGTTAAGGCCATTTTTTGATTATATGAGTGAGGTGCTTACTACAGATCTCAATGGTGAATCTATACTTGATAGCACGCATTAAAATATAATTTTCTACACTACTTTCTATTTTTGTTTCTTGCAATCACGTATACGATAATGAGTAATATAGGTAATACAATAAAAACTATTAGCTCCATTGGAGATGAAGGGTCGATAGGAGTATTATTTTGTGGTTTTGGAACCTCTGTAGGTATTTGCATTTAGCTAGCTTTAAGGGTTACGGGTCTTTCAAAAAGTTGTATTTGACTTAAAAGTCTTTCTTTTACGATATTCATCATACGTTTATTCAATGCAGATGAATTCTGAATATATTCTTCATATTCTTTTACTGTAAAAAGCCCTATGACCATCCCTTTCATACTATTCCTAAATTTCATGTCTTTTTGAATGGAATTTTCTATATAAGTAACACGTTTTTCAATGGATAAATCATAGAAAACATTCTTATGTTTTGCGACATAGTTTTTAAAAACAGCAATAAGTAACGGATTTTGAAGCTTTACAATGGGGCGTAGTGTAGCGTTTTGAAAGTGTTCATCATCACTCATTCCTTCTGTGATACGAGCACTTGGAATTTCTGGTCGTATGCGTTTAATGTCATTAGGTCTATCATTCATAATGATTGTGTTTTCATAAAGTTAGGAATTGTTTTCTCGCTTTCGCGAAAGCGGTCACTTACTTCTCAACAGTTTTATCAACCATCAAAATTTAATTCTACTAAGATTTATAAGATAAATTCAGTATGTAAATAATTGAAAGGGGTGGGGTAGTGTTAATAATTTTAAAGTAGGTACGTTAAATTGTATTAAATCATCGTAAATAACAGCTAAGCTCAATTAGTTTTATAATAAAAAAAATGACGAAAGCAGCACAAACATCTTCCAGAATCTTACCTCAAATTACAGATAGATGGAGTCCAAGGGTTTTTGGTCAAGAAACCATTGATGAAGAACTTTTAAGAATGCTCTTTGAAGCAGGACGATGGGCGCCAAGTTCTAATAATTTACAACCATGGTTAGTGATTTGGGGTATAAAAGGTACAAAACAATATGATCGTATTTTTGATTGCCTTGATGAGTTTAATCAATCATGGGCAGGAAATTCTCAAGCATTAATACTTTGCGGTTATAAAAAGACAAACCCAGAAGGTAAAGAGAATTTTCACGCCCTTCACGACTTAGGTTTATTTATGGGTAATGTATCAGCACAAGCACAACATCTGGGAGTTGCATTACATCAAATGGCTGGTGTAGACTACAAAAAGGCAATGAAAGAGTTTAATGTACCTGATGATTTTCATATTGCTACGGCTACTGCTATAGGATATTACGGTGGTGATTTAGAAAAATTACCAGAAGATCTTCAGAAAGAAGAAACAAAAAAAAGATCACGCAAGGAGCAGACTTCATTTACATTTAACGGTGATTTTGACAGAGAGCTATTTACAAAATAGCATAGAATAATACTTTATTAAAATAAAAAAGCTCTGAATTTTTAAGTTCAGAGCTTTTTTGTGATGCGTGTATATCAAATTACACTTGACTCTCTCCATCAGTATTTGACGATATGTCTGGGTTATCGCCTATATTATGCTTTTCTAGGCCTGCAGAGTCTACATTTATAAATGATAAAGCCTGCGATGGTGTAGTAATCTGTAAAGCCCTTTTGCCTTCTATTAAAATAGGATTTTGTAGAGCAACTGGGTTATTTTGTAAAAAATGTATCCAGTCATCATTACTTAAAGTAGCATCTTTGGCAAAAGAGTCTACATCTGGATGTTCTTTAGAAATAAGCTCATCAATGCTTGCGCCCAGTAGATCTGCGACTTCCGTCCATTGAGTACCAGTTAAGCCACTTTCTGATATATTGATAAAGTTTGTGGCTTTCTCACTACTTTGAGCATAACCCAAGGTTTGCTTTGCAATACTGCTTTCATTTGTATAAATGACTATCAGTTCATTTTCATCTGTTGCTAGTGTCATATCTGTAGACATAAAATAAATATTAATGGTGTTCTTGCATTTTCTCTTTTTTCTTGCGCAACTGTTTTTCGACTTCCCCTATAGCCGTCTTTAGGGATCCGTGAAATTCTGCACTACTGTGTTCTGCAAATAGTCTAGGTCCTGGCATACTCACTCTTAACCCTGCAATCTTACCAGTCTCATCACTAGAAGTATTTTCTAGTTTAAAAAAGACGTCTGCTCTGTGTACAAATTGGTATTTATCTCCAAGTTTTTGTAATTGCTCTTTTGCAAAATTTTCAAGTTCGGTACTTGCAGTTACATCGTGATATTCAAATATAATTTCCATAGTTTCTGTTTTTAATTAGTATTTTTTTGTTGGTCTTTTTGTTTTCTAAAACTAAGAGGGAATTCTTTTACTCCTCCGTACAGTTTGATCTCTTGTATATCTGCTGGCATATAGAAACCTGCATCCTCAAGAGCTTCTTTTACATTGCGTACTACATTACCTTTTGTGATCAAAGCGGTCTTCCTAAAATCTTTTGTATCAACCCAGAAAAAAACTTTTAGGTTTACAGTACTCGTAGCAAGTTCATCTTCTATTACAAAATTTTCATGAAGTGCATCATTAATAACATTAGGTTCCTTTTCTAGCGCTTTAAGAACAGTTTCTTTTGCACCTTCTATATTATCTTCATAAGCAATTCCTATAATGAAATCCCATCTAAAGAACCCGTCTTCCGTATAATTTGTTACAGGTTCTGTTAAGACATCACTGTTAGGGATATACACATCTTTGCCATCAAAGGTTTTAAGTTTAGTATATCTTAAATCTAACGTTTTTACTTTACCAAAATTGGGTCCTATTTCAACGGTATCGTCTACGTCAAAAGGCCTGTTAAAAGCAAGAATGATACCTGCTATAAAATTTTCACCTATATCTTTAAACGCAAATCCAAGTACTACTGCACTAGCACCAGCGGCAGTAAGAATTCCTGTAGCAATACCTCCTAATCCTGCTGCTTTTAAAGCTAGCATGATAGTTATAATAATAACTGTAAATTTAATGGCGGTTCCTAAAAACTTGCTCATTAAAGGATCTTTAGTATTTGCAGAAATTTTTCTTCTTGCAAACCGTCCTATCCATCCTGCAACTAATATTCCTACTATAATAATAAGAATTCCTATTGTGATATCTGGTAGCTGATCCATAAATCGATCTGCAGCATTTTGAAAGGTCTCTTTAATAGAAGTAACTCCGTCTTGGGAAGTATAAAGCATAGGTATTGATTGGTATTTAAAAATACTGCTCAAAGCACTAAATACTCTTAAAAGCGTATCAATTCACATTTCCTTAAGATATTTTATTTATTAGGCGTTAAATTGATCATAAGGCCACAGATAATATCTCAATCACCTATTAACTTTAAAAAAAATCTACCCATGAATATTGTATCTAACAATCCTTATACAAATAAAGAAGTATTTACTATAAAGGCGCTTAATCTTGTAGAAATAGAAGAAAAATTAGCAAAAGCACAAAAAACGTATCAATCTTGGCGTAAAACGTCATTGCAAGAACGCTCTATGCATTTACTAAATGTTGCAAAAGAGCTTAAAACTAATAATAAAGAATATGCAGAGACCATGACTGCAGAGATGGGGAAACCTATCAGTCAATCTATAGCAGAAATAGATAAGTGTGCTTGGGTTTGTGAATATTACGCAAAAAATGCTCCAGAACATTTAGCAAATAAAGTGATAGAGACAGAGGCTTCAAAAAGTTATGTGCGTTATGAGTCTCTAGGAGTTGTACTTGCGATCATGCCATGGAATTATCCGTTTTGGCAAGTATTTAGATTTATTGCACCAGCACTTATGGCAGGTAACATAGGTGTTTTAAAACATGCTAGTAATGTCATGAAAAGTGCAGAAAATATTGAAAAAGTTTTTGATAGAGCGGGGCTACCTAAAGGTTGTTTTCAAAATATGGCGATTGGAAGTGAGCGTGTAGAAAATATCATTAAAGACGATCGTATAAAGGCTGTGACACTCACTGGAAGTAAGCCAGCAGGTTCTTCTGTAGCTAGTATTGCTGCGAGTGTGATTAAAAAATCAGTATTAGAATTAGGGGGAAGTAATGCTTTAGTTGTTTTTTCAGATTGTGATATAGATAAGACGGTTGAGACTTGCGTACAAGCACGTTTTCAAAATACTGGACAAAGTTGTATTGCTGGCAAACGTCTTCTGGTTCACGATAATATTTATGAAGAATTTGTTTCCGCTTTCGCGAAAGCGGTATCCCAATTGAAGTCTGGAGATCCAATGGATTTAGAAACATATATAGGGGTAATGGCTAGAGAGGATCTTGCTAAAGAGCTAGACAAACAACTCAAAAAGTCTGTTGATAAAGGAGCAAAAGTGATCTTAGGAGGACATAGGCAAGACGCTTATTTTGAGCCTACGATTGTCACTGAAGTTACTCCAGAAATGAGTCTTTTTAAGGAAGAGACTTTTGGGCCAGTGATAGGCATTACTTCTTTTACAACAGATCAGGAAGCGGTAGATCTTGTAAATCAATCAGATTTTGGATTAGGAGTATCCATTTTTACGACTAATGAAGATAGGATAGAAACACTTATACCACAATTTGAAGATGGTGCTGTATTTGTAAATGATATGGTTAAGAGTAATCCTAACTTACCTTTTGGAGGTACAAAAATCTCAGGATATGGAAGAGAGCTTTCTATGGATGGGATACAAGAATTTGTCAATAAAAAAACAGTGTATATTAAATAGGTCCTCTAAAAAATGAGATATTTAAAAACTAATCTTTAGATATTACTCACAATCAAAATCCAAGTCCAATACTTTTAAACCATAATTTTTTTCATCATAATTAAAATGCCACCATTCTGTACGAATAGGTGAGAAGCCATGTTTTTTCATAATCGACCATAATAACTTTCTGTTAGCAACAATTGTTTCGTTATGAGGATGATCTATATGCGCCTCTTTTCCAAAATGGTCATAATCACTTCCCATATCAAGTATGGAGTCTTTAAGTGTTACGATAGTCATATCAATTGCAGCTCCTCGGTTGTGTATGGAACCACTTTTATATGGGTTACCCACATATCCTGGGTTAGGAAAAATATCCCACATTTTTTTTTGAACAGAAACAGGTCTATAGCAATCAAATAATTTTATCTTATAACCCAACTCACAAAACTCATCATTAGCACTTACTAAGGCCTTTGCAACTTCAGGAATCAGTAGGCACTGTACACAGTCATATACCGTCTGTTTTAAAAAATTATCATCAGTTGCATATCTGACATCGTAGGCAAATTCTGATGCAAATTGATCAACGTTAATGAGTGGAGATTCTTGGTCACTTTGAAAAGCAAAAAAAGTAGCTCCAATCATCAATAGTAAAAGCGTTCTATAAATTCTCATAATGGAAAATTACAATTTATTTGTGGTATCTCCCACATCTTAATTTCAAGAAGTATCTTCGCTCATAGAAAGTAAAGCTACAAATGATCGTATTACCAAAAATACAAACACAGCGTCTTGCCATAAAACTCACCTCGAAAGCAGAAAAGCTTGTGAAACAAGGTCACCCTTGGGTTTTTGAAAATAGTATACTAAAAATAAGTAAGGACGGAAGAGCTGGAGATCTGGCTATTCTTTTTGATACTCGTACGGACAAGGTATTTGCGATAGGTCTTTACGACCCTGAGTCACCTATTAGAATTAAAATTTTAAGTAATACACCTGCTCAAATTAATAAAGATTTTTTTCACTTAAAAATCGAAAATGCCTTTAAACTTCGTAATCAATTATTAAAAACAGATACTAATAGCTATAGACTTATTTATGGGGAAAACGATAATTTTCCAGGTCTTATTGCAGATGTATATGATAATATACTAGTAGTAAAGTTGTATAGTACAATCTGGCTTCCCTATCTCGAAGTTGTTTTACCTCTTTTAATAAACAAATCAAAAACTGAGACAATGGTCCTACGACTAAGTCGCAATGTTTCAAAATCAAAAGACCATAATTTTAGAGATGGAGATGTCCTTCACGGAAATTTAAAAAACGAAGTTGTATTTTTTAAAGAACATGGAGTACGATTTTCTGCAAATGTTATCTACGGTCATAAAACAGGTTACTTTTTAGACCACAGAGAGAACAGAAGGAAAGTAGGTCTGTTATCTCAAGGGATAACGGTTTTAGATGTTTTTAGTTACGCAGGTGGATTTTCTGTACACGCACTAGCAGGAGGAGCAAATGAGGTTACTAGTTTAGATATAAGTAGTCAGGCTCTACAGGTGGCGGTTCAAAATGGGAAACTCAACAAACATAAGGGACAGCATAAAACCATTGCAATAGATGCCTTTGTAGGTCTCCAGCAGTTGATAGAAGAAGGTAAAACCTATCAAATAGTTGTAATTGATCCTCCTAGTTTTGCAAAGAGCGCAAAAGAGATTCCTACAGCAAAAAATAGTTATTCAAGGTTAGCTCAGCTTGGGGCAAAATTAACATCTACAGGAGGCTTACTTGTATTAGCCTCTTGCTCATCTCGTATCTCCTCACAAACATTTTTTGATATATCAGAACAGAATATTGTAAAAGCTGGCAGAGCTTTTAAAACATTAGAAAAAACATACCACGATATAGATCATCCTATCACTTTCCCAGAGGGAGCTTATCTTAAGTGTGGTTATTATCAACTTAATTAATTACAAAATATGAGAATCATTTTTATACTGTTAACATTAGTATTAGTCTCCTGCAAAAAAGAAAAGCCACTAGTAATTACAAATCTTAATAGTACATTTCTCATACCTAAGCCAGAGAGTGTTCAGGAACAAACGTATGGATTTCTTTTTGACGAGGAAACCACACTTCAAACAAACAGTGAGGGTAAAGCTAAGGAAGTGATTTCTCAATTTAAGAAACTCTTAAAAACAACACCGTTTCCACTAAACCTAGATAAAAATTCTAAAACTAAAGATAATACGGTGTCATTTAATTTAGTTTCAAATGATAGTATATCCTCACCAGAGGGTTATGTTTTAGATGTAAATGAAATGCATCTTTCTCTAGCTGCATCAGAACCACAAGGACTCTACCGTGGTTTACAAACCATAAAACAATTACTTCCTAATGCTATAATAGCAGGGAATAAATTAGATAGTTTAACTGTCCCTGGTATCAAAATCATTGATGCCCCTAGATATGAATATCGAGGAATGATGCTTGATGTTGCTAGGCATTTTTTTACTGTAGCTCAAGTTAAAAGACTTATAGATCAAATTGCATTTTATAAAATAAACACACTTCATTTGCATTTAACAGATGATCAAGGGTGGCGTATTGAAATAAAATCTTGGCCAAAACTCACTGAGATAGGAGGAAGCTCTGCAGTAGGTGGAGATATAGGTGGTTTTTATACTCAAGAAGATTATAAGGAAATTGTTTCCTATGCAAAATCTCGATTTATCACTGTCATCCCAGAAATAGACATGCCAGGCCATACAAATGCCGCCCTAGCTTCATATGCAGAACTTAACTGTACTAATATAGCTCCAGAAATGTATACAAAAATGCGTGTGGGATTTAGTAGTTTATGTGTAGAAAAAGAAATCACCTATACTTTTGTTGATGATGTAATAAGAGAAGTTGCGGCGATGACTCCAGGAAAATATATCCACTTAGGAGGTGATGAATCGCACTCAACTACATTAAAAGATTATAAAATATTTCTAAAAAGGGCTTTTGGTATCGTGGCGAAATATGATAAAAAGGTAATGGGTTGGGAAGATATTCAAAGCGCTGGTGTTGATAGTACGTATATTTTACAGCATTGGACATCAGAAAAAATTACCAGACAGGGAATAGTACAGGGAGCAAAGGTTGTCCTGTCACCTGCAAAGCATGCCTACCTAGATATGAAGTATTCCAAAGAATCAAAAATAGGCATTACATGGGCTGGAACAATTGAAGTAGATAGCGCTTATTTGTGGAATCCTTCTACTATATTTCCAAAAGCACATGAATCTCAAATTCTTGGAATAGAATCTCCCTTGTGGTCAGAAACAGTTGTAACTACTAGTGACTTAGAGTATTTAGCTTTCCCTAGAGTGATAGGTCATGCAGAATTGGGTTGGTCCAAAAGCAATGTGAATACTGCAAGTTGGCTTGATTATAAAAAACGCCTGCAAAATCACTATAGTCGCATGGATGTTTTAGGAATTAATTATTACAGATCTCCTATAATTGATTCTGTTTTTAAGTAACTGACTTTTTTTGATAAGAATTTTGTGCTTCCATCGCCCAGTCTATAGCAAGTGTAAGACTATTAAACTTTTTAATATTATTCTTAAAGAATAATTTCTCTAATAAAATATTCGTCTTCTCAATAGGACGATACGTAACAATGGCAAGGGCATGAATATAATTTCTCACTTTAAAAAATTTAAGCCAATCCTGCGGATACAAAGAATAGGAATTAATTCGGTTTGATATGTAAAACAATTTAGAATCTACACCATAGTGAGATTCTGCTATAGTCAAAATCTCTTGTACAGACTCCCAGTTTACTGTAACTCCTTCGTTGAACTCAGATATTACAAATTTTTCAAAAAAATAAAAGGTACCAATGTCTAATATGTAAACATCTTCTAAAGTGTGTTTTATATTTGAATCGCTTACATACATGCAACAAATATAAACCTATTTGCACACTTCGATAAAAGCACCCAAAATAAGGTTATAAGACTATATACAGTACTGCATTCTAGAAATGGAAGCAATTCTAAGGTGATGTTTAAAACTTAGTTACACCCGCCAGTAAACCCTTGTGCATCAAAAGATGTTTGTACAACACCATCTCTATCACCATCCACTACTTGTATAACTAAGTTATTATTGCCACTTCCGTCACGCTTAGGGCTACAATATTCAAATAGATAAAAACTATTAGCTTGTCCCGCAACACCATTTGATATATCATTAAAAACAGTTTCAAGATCTTGAGCACTTGTAGCAAAGGCGCTACCTGTTTGACCAATATCAGAGAGAATATCCTCATCTATTTCAGAGCCAAGTCCAATAGTAAAAAAGCTTAAATCTTCATCAGCTTCATTAACGGCAGCAATTGCTTGTACCTCTGTATATCTGGCTGCTTGATCTGTACCATCTGTAAATAATACAATAGAAGCAGCAGCAAATAAGTCTTGATCATCAAAAGAATCTAATACACCTTCTGCAATTTCTGTGGCTTTTATTACCGCACCATAAAGATCTGTAGAGGGATCATTACTTATAGAAGTATCTATACCATCTATTGCTTGCTGTAGTGTTGTTGCGCTTGTGGTGAGTGGCTGCAATTCGTGTAATACGTCCTCTCCATCAAACCAATAAATGCCCATTTTGAAAGAGTCTGAAGGAATTGCTGGCATTACATTAGATATAAAATTGCTTGATGCTTGTTTGAGTTCATCAAGGCTGGTACTTAGAACACTGTTGCTTAGATCTAATACAAGAAACGTATTGTTTGAAAAGATTTGTGCGTTTGGAGATATAGTACCAGAAGCCTCAGAGCTGGATATCTCATTGTAACAATCATCATTACGCCCTTTTTCAAAAATTGTAAAATTAGAGGGAGTAAGCCCTGGCACTGCATTTCCATTTTGATCATTAACTTTAAAGAAAACAGAAACTTTTGATGGTAGAGTCGTAAATGATTCCTGTATAGTAACATCAAGTTCTTGGGTTCCTAGATTGAGACAGTCAATCCCATACAAGCCTCCTCCGTCATCATCTCTTGAACTACAGGAAGTTAACAGCGTGCATAACGTAAGCACAGTTAATATTAAATAATGTTTCATAGTTTTTCGTTTAGATTGATATTTTTTGAACGCAATCCATGAGGATTTATTTCTTTGAACTAGTGATTAAACCTATTTTATTATTCTGCTGTCCAAACCAAGAGATATAAATATTTTATATTTGATGAGAAGGTGTATAGTGTAATTACGCTTTCGCGAAAGCGTACATCAATTATGGTACGATTTCTGTTTTATGAGATCTATTAAAAGCTATTTTTTGAAAATTAACCCCATTGAAAATTAAAATTTTACTTCGCCTAGGCGTATTTTACTTACTCTTATTATTTGTGGGTTTACCTAAAGCTATAGCACAGGTAGACTTGCCAAGTGCTTCTATTGAGATAAAAGGAAAAGAGATTAATAAAGTGCCTCAAGAGGTGCAAGTCGCTCCCTTTGATTATAAAAAGCAAGATACTAGAATAAAATCCGGGACCTTATTTTTTGATAGTAAAATGAAACTTTCCGACCCATTTACGGCAAAAGAAAAAAGGACGATACGCTTTGTAGAAGGAAACGATTTTGCAAAAAAAGACTATACTGCATTAGAGAAAAAAATGAATAAAGATGCAGTAACTCAAAGGAAAGATGTTGAGCTATCACCAGAGTTTTATAAGGATCAGAATCTCGGAGAGTTCCGTAGCGGATCTAAATTTGTAAATTTTGTATATCGAGACCATCAATATGTTGATGGAGACCGGGTAAGTGTTACAATTAATGATACGATCATAAATCCTAATGTATGGCTTTCTGGAGAATTTAGAGGCTTTTACATAGATCTAAAAAAAGGCTTCAATAAAATTGATATCACCGCACTGAACCAAGGAAGCTCAGGGCCTAATACAGCGCAATTTATTATGTATGATGATAAGCGCAATGTAATTTCTTCAAATATTTGGAATTTAGCAACCGGCGTAACCGCAAGTGTTATTATCATTAAAGATTAAACATTTACTCAAAAGATTGCATGGCTACCAATTTGTGATAAACACCTTTTTTATCTAATAATTCTTGATGCCTTCCTTGTTCTACAATTTCCCCTCTTTGCATGACAACAATCGTATCTGCATTTTGAATGGTAGAAAGTCTATGTGCGATTACAATAGACGTTCTATTTTTCATCATGTTTTCTAAAGCTTTCTGTACGAGTCGTTCACTTTCGGTATCTAGTGCAGAGGTTGCCTCATCTAAAATCATTATTGGCGGATTCTTTAAAACCGCTCGAGCAATAGATAAGCGTTGCTTTTGACCTCCACTTAGCTTATTACCACTGTCGCCTATGTTTGTATCTAGTCCGTTAGGCAATTCCTTTACAAATTCCCAAGCATTTGCAATCTTAAGAGCATCGATAATCTCTTCATCAGTAGCATTTTCTTTTCCTACAATCATATTGCTTCTCAACGTATCGTTAAAAAGAATTGCGTCCTGAGTAACAATACCAATATTCTTTCTAAGATTATTTAATGACATATCTCTAATATCAACCCCATCAAGAGTAATAGTTCCATCGACCACATCATAAAAGCGGGTTAATAAATTTGCAATTGTGCTTTTTCCGGAGCCAGATTGACCCACTAGCGCTATGGTTTTTCCTTTTGGTACGGTGAGGTTAAAATTTTTAAGGACTAATTGATCTTCATACTTAAATGAGATATTAGAGAGCGCAATGGCACTCTCAAAACCATGCACAGGTATTGTAGTTTCTTTATCTGCAATAGTATTATCTGTCTCTAAAATTTCTAAAATTCGCTGTGCAGAGGCATTACCGCGTTTTACACTATAACTAGCTTTAGAAAAGGCTTTTGCAGGAGTGAGAATTCCATAGGCTAGTCCCATAAACGCAATAAAAGTAGGGCCGTCTAAAGTTCCTTTCGTGAGCACCATATTACCACCAAACCATAGTAAAATACCTATTACGACAATGCCTAAAAATTCACTGATAGGTGAGGCAAGAGCTTGTCGTTGCATGAGACTATTTGCAAAGTCATTGTATCGTTTTGTACTATTTTCAAAACTTCTTTGAAACCTTTGTTCTGCATTAAAGCTTTTTACAATCTTGAGGCCTCCTAAGGTCTCTTCTAGTTTAGAGAGCAGTTCTCCTTGCTCACGCTGTACACGATCAGATTTTTTCTTAAGTCGTTTACCTACTAAAGAAATTAAAAAACCCATTATAGGTATAAATGTAAGGACAAATACAGCTAGCTGTGGACTTAACAAGAACATTGCCGTAAGTGCAAAAATGATAGTGAGAGGTTCACGTACAATAAGCTCTAGAATGCTTAAAAATGAATGTTGTACTTCTTGAACATCAGAGGTAACACGAGCAATCGTGTCTCCTTTTCGTTTTTCTGTGAAGTAGGCTACAGGTAGCAAAATAATTTTTGCATACATCGCATTCCGGATATCTTTTAAGACACCGTTTCTTAAGAAAGTGATGAAATACATAGCAAAATAACCAAAAAGATTTTTAAGTAAAAAGGTGCTTATTATGAAAACAATCATAAGAGTAAGCGCTTGTTCTTTGTCATTTTTAGCAATTTCAGTGACATAGTAACCCAAGGAATTCTCCATAAAGTCCTTAGCATTAAGAATACCATCCCATTCAGGTTTAGCAGTGACCATTTTAGTTTTATCAAAAAGGACTTGTAGCATTGGTATGAGTGCTACAAAGCCTAATGTGCTAAAGAGTGCATAGAATACATTACAGATGATATTGAGAATACCATAAAATTTGTAAGGCATTGCGTAAGAAAGAATCTTCTTAAAATATTCCATAGAGTGTTTCCGCGCTTACGCGAAATCTTTAATTTATTTAAACTCCTAAAGTTGTTTTAATTTGAGCTATACGTTTGTCTAATGAATTAGAAACCTTTTCATAATCACTTAGTGATTTGAGAGGGGTATTTACACTAATGTAAAATTTAACCTTAGGCTCTGTACCACTTGGTCTTGCAGCTATTTTACTTCCATCTTCTGTATAGAAAATAAGAACATTAGATTTTGGAACATCAATAGTACTTTCTTTGCCAGTAGCAATATCCTTCGAGATAGAAGTTTGGTAATCTTCCATACGAGTAACTTTACTACCATTAATTTCCTCCATAGGGTTTGAACGTAAGTCCTTAAGCATTTGCTTAATTTCTTGAGCACCAGACTGACCTTTTTTAACAAGCGAAATAAGGGATTCTTTATAAAACCCATGTTTTAGATATAGCTCTTTTAAAACGTCAAAAAGTGTTTTTCCGTTTGATTTTGCTTCGGCAGCTATCGTACAGGCGAGTAGGGTAGCAGTCACAGCATCTTTATCCCGCACAAAATCACCTACCATATACCCAAAACTCTCTTCACCGCCTCCTATAAAATGCTGTGAAGGATAATCTTCAATCATTTTTGCAATCCACTTAAAGCCCGTAAGTCCCACTTTGCACTCAACATCGTAAGACCTTGCAAGTTCTTCCATCATTGGAGTGGAAACAATAGTACTTCCCACAAAAGGTTCTGGGTGCTGATTTTCGCTTTCGCGAAAGCGTGCTGCCAGATAATCTGTCATTAAGATCATGGTTTGATTACCATTAAGAATAGTGAGTCTACCACCATCTCCTCGTACGGCTACACCCAGTCTATCACAATCTGGATCTGTACCTATTACAATATCTGCGTGTACTTTTTCTCCTAATTCTAACGCCATTTTTAGAGCAGCAGTTTCTTCTGGATTAGGAGAAACTACAGTCGGAAAATCTCCATTAGGTTCTTTTTGTTCTTCAACTATGTGAAGGTTTGTATACCCTGCTTTTTTTAGCGTATCTGGCACCAGAGTGATCGAAGTGCCATGTAATGATGTAAAAACGATAGAAAGGTCTTCTTTCTGCTTGTTTGATAAACCGAAAGATACATTTGCGACACTCGCATCTATAAATGCTTGATCTACTTCGCTGTCAATAAGATCTATTAATGAGTCATTTCCATCAAATTTGATATCACTAAAATTTAAAGATTCTATGACATCAATTATTTCTTCGTCTTGAGGTGGTACTAATTGTCCGCCATCTTCCCAATAGACTTTGTATCCATTATACTCTGGTGGATTGTGGCTGGCAGTAAGTACAATGCCACACTGGCATTCTAAATGACGCACTGCAAAGCTTAATTCTGGAGTAGGACGGAGGTCAGAAAACAGATAAACCTGAATCCCATTAGCTGAAAATACATCTGCAACTACTTGTGCCAGCTCTTTGCTATTATGGCGACAATCGTATGCAATCGCAACTTTAATCGCCTTTCCAAAAAATTGTTGTTTAAGATAATCAGAAAGTCCTTGAGTATTTTTTCCTAAAGTGTATTTATTAATGCGATTGGTGCCTACACCCATAACACCTCTCATTCCACCCGTACCAAATTCTAGATTTTTATAAAAGCTATCTGCAAGCTCTTCTGGATTATGTGCAATAAGTTCTTTGATGGTATTTTTTGTTTTCTCATCAAATGTATCTGTAAGCCAAGTGTTAGCTTTTTCAAGAATTACGGGATCGTGATGTATCATGTAAATTTCTATTTAAGAGAGTGTCAAAAATACGATTTTATGGGAGGAATAACAGTCAGCGTCATGCTAGAATACGTAAGCCAAATAGCCCTCGGTGAGTTGTTATAGTGTTTCTTTGATTATATAGCGTTGCTTATCTCTTTTAGATCTTAGAATAAGTTCGCCTATAAATCCAGCTATAAATAGCTGTACACCAATGAGCATGGCAACAAGTGCAATATAAAATTGAGGTCGTTGTGTAATTAGTCTTCCTGTTGGATTAAGAAAAACTTTGTCTACCCCCAAATAACCTGCAAAACTAAACCCTACAATAGACATTAGAACACCCAGTGCGCCAAAGAGGTGCATGGGTCTTTTTCCAAAACTACCTAAAAACCAGATGGTAAGTAGGTCTAGAAACCCATTAATGAAACGCTCCATACCGAATTTTGTCTCACCATATTTCCGTTTTTGGTGCTGTACTACTTTTTCCCCTATTTGAGAAAAACCTGCGTTTTTTGCAAGTACAGGTATGTAACGATGCATCTCGCCATATACATCTACCGTTTTTATCACTTCTTTTCGGTACGCTTTTAAACCACAATTAAAGTCATGTAATTTGAGTCCGCTAGTTTTTCTTGCGGCTGCGTTAAAAATTTTGCTAGGAAGGTTTTTTGCAATTACAGAATCGTATCGTTTCTTTTTCCATCCAGATACTAAGTCGTACTTCTCATCTACAATCATCTTATAGAGTTCTGGAATCTCCTCAGGATTGTCTTGTAAATCTGCATCCATCGTAATGATTACATCACCTTGGGCTGCTTCAAACCCTGCGTGTAATGCTTGTGACTTCCCGTAGTTACGATTAAACCGAATGGCTTTTACTTCTGTATGCTTTCGCGAAAGCGTATCAATCACTTCCCACGATCCATCGGTACTGCCATCATCTATAAAAATGACTTCGTATGAAAAGCCATTGGCTTCCAGAGTATCTGAAAGCCAGTGGTGTAATTCTTTTAAAGAGTCTACTTCATTGAGTAGAGGTATGATGATGGATAGTTGCATATGAAAATTTTATGCGTCTGCATATGGATTGTCCTTTCGCATAATAAGTCCAGCAATAAGGGAAATAATGAACCCAAAAAATAATGAGAATAAAATACTAATTGGTATCATAAAACCCAATTTTGTAAAATTTTCTTGGAAAGATAATGTCTGTTCTATTTGAGTTTCAGTCATATCGGGGTATTGCTCTAGCACTTGATCTCTTACCACACCTAATGCTAGTTCTGAATAATTGGGCTCTAACACTTGTGTTAAAACTAACGTCCAAACAACTCCAATTAGCCCAGATATTAATGCAATTCCTAAACCTATTTTTAAAGCTTGGCCAAGTTTCAAAAAGCCCCCATTAGCTTTTTTGAATGTTTTTAATCCCATTACAGTAACTGCAATCATGATAACAAAGCTTAGAACGCCTAACGACCAATGTGGTGCTAAGAAATTGTTGGTTACATATAGTATTACTTGAAAAAGAATCATAATAATCCCTAGAAGTAAACCATATTTGAGCATTACATCTTTAGTAGAGGTTGTATTGGTATCCATATTATATAATTTTTTGGTTATCATTAATTGGTAGACAAATATACAATAACGTTACATCGTGCCTTTAAAAATTGTAACTTCGTGTCGAATGAAAAATATTTTAAAAAAATTAGTTGTCGGTTTTTAAAAGTTTTGTAAATTTGCACCTCGAAAAATCGAATAATTTTAAGTACTATATAAGATGAAAGCAGGAATACACCCAGAAAATTTTAGAGTAGTAGCATTTAAGGATATGTCTAATGATGAGGTGTTCTTAACAAAATCTGCTGCAGAGACTAAAGAAACAATCGAAGTTGAAGGAACTGAGTATCCTTTAATAAAACTAGAAATTTCTAGAACGTCTCACCCATTTTACACAGGTAAAGCTAAGCTTGTAGATACAGCAGGACGTATTGATAAGTTCAAAAATAAATACGCTAAGTTCAAGAAGTAATTCTTACAACTTAACTTCTATACCAAGCCTCTCTATTTATTTAGAGAGGCTTTTTTAATGCACTGTTGTGGAACATTAATACGGTAATTTTTTAATTATAAACTTATCCTCTTTTCAAAGCTAATTTCTTACTGCATAATCCCTACAAATCCTTAAATTTGCAACCTTTACCATAAGCAATAAACTATGTTTGATAATTTAAGTGATAAGTTAGATAAAGCGTTACACGTACTCAAAGGACACGGCAGTATTACAGAAGTAAACGTTGCCGAAACTTTAAAAGAAGTACGTAGAGCGTTAATTGATGCAGATGTTAACTTTAAAACAGCAAAGGATTTTACAAACCGTGTAAAAGAAAAAGCATTAGGTTCTGACGTATTGACCACATTACAACCTGGTCAATTAATGGTGAAAATTGTTAAGGACGAACTTACCGAATTAATGGGAGGTGATGCAGAAGGTATCAATCTTTCTGGAACACCTTCTGTCATTTTGATGTCTGGACTACAAGGTTCTGGTAAAACAACGTTTTCTGGTAAGCTTGCTAACTTCTTAAAAAACAAAAAAACTAAGAAACCTTTATTAGTTGCCTGTGACGTATATCGTCCAGCGGCGATTGACCAGCTTCATGTTGTAGGAGATCAAATTAAGGTAGATGTATATTCTGATCGTGATGAGAAGAATCCTGTTAAAATTGCTCAAGATGGTATTGCTTTCGCGAAAGCGAATGGTCATAACGTAGTCATTATTGATACCGCAGGTCGTCTTGCAGTTGATGAGGTGATGATGAATGAGATTGCAGATGTACATAAAGCAATCCAGCCGCAAGAAACTTTATTTGTGGTTGACTCTATGACGGGTCAAGATGCTGTAAACACCGCAAAAGCGTTTAATGATATTCTTAATTTTGACGGAGTTATCTTAACAAAATTAGATGGTGATACGCGAGGTGGTGCTGCAATTTCTATTAAATCTGTTGTTGATAAGCCTATTAAATTTATAGGTACAGGAGAAAAGATGGAAGCGATAGATGTATTCTATCCATCACGTATGGCAGATCGTATCTTAGGGATGGGAGATGTTGTATCTCTGGTAGAAAGAGCTCAAGAGCAATTTGACGAAGAAGAGGCTAGAAAGCTTCAGAAGAAGATTGCTAAGAATCAATTCGGTTTTGATGATTTCTTAAAGCAAATTGCTCAAGTAAAGAAAATGGGTAACATGAAAGACCTTATGGGAATGATCCCTGGGGCTGGTAAAATGCTTAAAGATGTAGATATTGATGATGATGCTTTTAAACATATAGAAGCCATTATTCACTCTATGACTCCAGGCGAGCGCACAGATCCATCTACGATAAACGCGAGTCGTAAGAAAAGAATAGGGAAGGGGTCTGGGACCTCTGTACAGCAAGTTAATCAGTTACTCAAACAGTTTAATCAAATGAGTAAAATGATGAAGATGATGCAGGGTGGCGGTGGCCGAAAGATGATGCAAATGATGAATCAAATGAAATAAATCACATTAAAAAAGGCGCCTAAATTATAGGCGCCTTTTTTAATTTTATATTAGTATAAATAAAATAGTTATAGCTATGACAATTTTAGACGGAAAAAAAACTTCTAATGATATCAAAAATGAAATCAAAATAGAAGTTGACAGAATGAAGAGTAATGGAGAGAAGGTGCCACATCTAGCCGCTGTTATTGTGGGTAATGATGGTGCTTCCCTTACCTATGTAAATAGTAAAGTAAAAGCTTGTGAACGCGTAGGTTTTGAATCTACAATGGTAAGAATGCCCAATACAACTAGCGAGATTGAATTATTGGATAAAATAGAAGAACTTAATAATGATCCTAACATTGATGGGTTTATCGTTCAACTTCCTTTGCCTCCACAAATTGATACTCAAGAGGTGTTATTAGCAGTAGATCCAGATAAGGATGTAGATGGTTTCCATCCAACAAATTTTGGGAAAATGTCTTTAGATATGAGTACGTTTATTCCAGCAACCCCATTTGGAATTTTAGAATTGTTGGACAGATATGAAGTAGAAACAAAAGGAAAGCACACGGTTGTAATAGGTAGAAGTCATATTGTAGGAAGACCCATGAGCATACTAATGGGCCGTAAAGGATTCCCAGGCAACTCAACTGTGACACTAACACATAGCCATACAAAGAACATCACTCAAATTACTTCTCAAGCAGATATTATTATTTCAGCTCTTGGAGTACCAGGATTTTTAAAGCCAGAAATGGTAAAGGATGATGCGGTCATCATTGATGTAGGTATTACTCGTGTTCCAGATGAAACTAAGGAAAGAGGTTATTATATTACTGGAGACGTTGATTTTGAGGGTGTAAGTAAAAAAGTATCTTTTATTACACCAGTACCAGGCGGTGTGGGGCCAATGACGATCGCCATGCTTTTAAAAAATACACTTCTTGCTAGAGAGCGACATAGAGCTGCTTCAAAAAAGAAATAAGCAAGAACTTAACAGTTCAAATATTGTTTTCTAAGTTTTAAGTTGAAAAACTATAAATATGAAAAAGGAGCTAAAAGCTCCTTTTTTTATGTTTGAGATTTTAATGTAATAATTATAACCTTTCTTAAAAGAGTCTGTATGATAAACACTTGTAATATAACCCTTTGCCTCTAAGGAAGCGTTGTTAATTATCAAGTCCAAAGAATACAGGAATCGAAACATATAACATAATTATAATACCAATCAAGCTTATGATCCAGCTATATTTTCTAATAATTAATCTGGATAAATAGTAAAGACATACGGTTATCACCGTTACAATAGAGGGAATCCATACAATCGCTAGTTTCACTAATCCGTTCACGTCATCGACAGAGACGTATAAAAGTGTAGTTGTAAGTGCCCAAAAGCAGAGGATGATAAGAATATTAATTCTGAGGCTTATAGCAAGTTTATAAATAGCTTCCATTATTTTATAACTGTAATGTCAGTAAAATAGAGTTTAAAATCGTCTTTTTCGTTTCTGTGCATAGTGGCAATGTTTAAGCCTTCTATATTTTTATAATCTTCAAATGTAGTTATCATTGATGGCTCTGGATTGTTTCCTCTTCGGTACACCCATTCTGTAATCATATAGTCATCACCGTAGAAATAATCATAGGCATCTCCTGGTGTATATCCTCCATCATTAGAATAGACAGTTGTGAGTTTTTTTGATTGCTTTCGCGAAAGCGGACTTGTTACTCCTTCTGTAGTTTCAATGGTTAATCCTTCGTCCCAAGCTAGTTGATAGGGTGCGAGTAACCAGAATTTATCATTTACAAATCCTTGATCTGCTCGTAAAGAAGTGCTATCAATTAATGATCTATTATAAGTGATAGTGTCTGTGTTGTTTATCATTGTAACGTCACCAGTTTTGGGTTTCCAAGACCATGACCTCTTAGCTACGTTTTTTCCGCCTCGATCTACATTAAATGTAAAATCTAGCTGGGTAACTTTATCCCAATTTGCTATTCCGTTATTATTTGCAATTTTTTCTGCTTCAGATAATTCTGTAGTTTCTTTAGTGGTAGTAGGTTCAGTTTCTCTATTTGTTGTTTTTTCAACACAGCTTAGAGAAATAAATGCGACTGCATATAGTAGGTGATATTTCATAAATTTTTAATGATAGGGTTTGTTTTTATTCTTCCTTCAAAGGTACAATTTATGGGTTTACGCAATAAAAAACTCAACTAAAATAGTTGAGTTTAAAAGTTTTAACCTTGATATAGATTATAAGAACTTAGCTAAGGATTAATTAAATATCATCAAAGCTTACATCTGTAAATTTTTCTGCAGTAGGTGGTTCAGAACTCACAGCGCCATTATCAACAGCTTGTGGGGATTGAGATCGAGAATAATCACTTTGATGTCTTTCTGAGATTACATCTTCTCCTTTTTCGTCAAGAATATAAGAGGTCATCTCTTCTAGATTTTCTGTAAACCCAGCAAAATCTTCTTTGTAAAGGTAAATTTTGTGTTTTTTAAAGTGAAAAGAGCCATCATCATTTGTAAACTTTTTACTTTCTGTAATTGTGAGGTAGTAATCTCCAGCTTTTGTAGAGCGCACATCAAAGAAGTAGGTACGTCTTCCTGCTCTTAATACTTTTGAAAAAATCTCCTCATTATCACGTCCATCGTAATCACTCATAGTATTGAATTGTTAGTTTTGTTTTGTCAAAAATGGTAAAAAATTAGCCGTTGCCCAATTTTTTTTTAAATTTCTTTCTCGTCAAGCTGTTTTAAATATAGTTCTTTGTAATAGCCATCTGTTTCTATAAGCTGATTATGAGTGCCTTGTTGTGTAATTTTTCCATCTTCAAGTATTAAAATTTTACTGGCATTTTTTGCCGAAGATATTCTGTGGCTTACAATAATAGTAGTAGTGTTATTTGTAAGTTGAACAAGATTGTTAAGAATTTCTTCTTCAGTCTCAGTATCAACTGCACTCAAACAATCATCTAACAAAAGAATCTTTGGATTTCCTATAAGTGCTCTAGCAATAGAAACTCTTTGTTTTTGCCCTCCAGAAAGTGTGATACCACGTTCTCCTAATACCGTGTCGTAACCATTCTTAAAATCAGCTATATTTTTATGAACCGAAGCTGCTTTTGCAAATTTCACTACTTCTTCATAGCTAGCTTCTGTATCACCAAATTTTATATTCTCTCCTATAGTGTCAGAAAATAAGAAAGCATCTTGGGGTACATATCCTATTTCTGATCGTAAACTATCAAGATTTAATGCGGTCATAGCCATGTCGTCGATTTGTATGGTACCTTTTGTGACATCATAAAGTCTGCCTATTAGCTCGAGGATAGTAGACTTTCCAGAGCCTGTGGGACCTATTATAGCAAGCGTTTCTCCAGGTTGAACTGTGAAGTCTACCTTTTGTAAGGCTATAATACCTGTGTCTGGATATTTAAAAGTAACATCTTTAAAAGATATTTTTCCAGTAATTGTGATGGGCTTTAAAGAAGGATTTTTGATCTCTGGTTCTATGTCTAGAAATTCATTGATTCGTATTTGTGATGCTTCTGCAGCCTTTATGATTGAGGTGACCCAACCTACCGTTGCCACAGGCCAAGTAAGCATATTTACATACATTATAAACTCGACAAGGGTTCCTAGTTCTTTTATTGTTCCATCTATATATTGTTGTCCACCTACAAAAATAACAATGAGATTACTCGCCCCAATAAGCCCTACCATAAGCGGAAAAAAGAAAGCTTGCACCTTCACAAGGTTTAGGTTTTTGTCTTTACTATCTTCACTCAGCTGTGAGAAATCTTTAAAAGTACTAGTCTCTAAAGTGTATGCCTTTATGACAGAAATGCCACTGAAAGATTCTTGAGTAAATGTGGTAAGCTTTGAGAGGTACTCCTGTACAATTGTACTGCGTACATGAATCGCACGACTCAATTTATAAATTGCGATTGATAAAATGGGAAGCGGTATTAATGTGTAAGCCGCTAGGGATGGTGCCATACGGACCATATAAGGGATTACCACTGCAAACAGAACTAAGGCTTGTAATAAATACATGATCGCTGGCCCTACATACATCCGTACTTTGCTTACGTCTTCAGAAATCCTATTCATCAGATCACCCGTACGATTATTTTTGTAAAAACTAAGGCTTAATTGCTGATATTGGTCATATACATCATCTTTGAGGTCTGCCTCAATGAAACGAGAAACCACAATAATCATTTGTCGCATTAAAAATGTAAAAAATCCAGACAACAATGCAGCGCCTAGTAATAAACCTAGTTTTATAAGCATACTAGCCTTAAGTCCAGAAAAATTTGTGTCATTAGAACGTATGTATTGCTCTACATCATTGACTATATCACCTACGATATCTACATTAAAAACAGCAAAGACTCTTGCTGCAATTACTATAAAAAAACCACCTATAAGTCGCCATTTATATCTTAAAAAATATTTATTGAGGGATTGTAATGCGCCCATACAATGTGCTGTCGTTTTTTAGAATTTGCTAAGGTCGCACTTTTTTAAAACCTATGCGAGTGAATTATCTATGAACATAATTTATAAAATGGCTTAAAACTTTTTAAAATGCTGTATTTTTGCACCGATTTAAAAAGAGTGATTTTCATTTTTACAAACCACACTAAAAGTTCTTTGTCGCTATGTTAAACAGACGCCATATTCGTGTCAAGGTAATGCAAACCATTTACGCTCTGCAAAGCAAAGAGCAATTTGATCTACAAAAGGAGGATGCATTTACTGTTGAAAGTATGAACCAGATGTATAATTTATACCTCTTAATGTTTGACTTGATGGTGGAGGTACACGCTTTCGCGAAAGAAGAGCAAGTGAAGATTTCAAAGAAAATTCTTGCGACTGAAGAAGAAAAAAATCCTAATACACGATTTATTAATAACGAAGTATTAGTTAAAATCTCTGAAAATTCAAGTTTACGTGATGAATTGAGTAAGCGTAAATTAAAAAACTGGCGTACTAACGATGAGTATGTTCAAGTAATTTATAATGAGCTTATTCATAGTGATCTGTATGCGTCTTATATGGAAGCTACAGAAACTAATTTTAAGAACGATAGAAAATTCTTAATTGATGCTTATACAGAAGTTATTGCTCCCAACGAGAAGTTATATGATTACATAGAAGATAGTCGTCTTACTTGGGTGGATGATATTCCTATGATAAATATGGCTGTTTTAAAACGTTTAGGTAAAATAAAACCAGCTTCTCCAGAGACAATGCTTTTGCCAGAGCTTTTCAAAAACGAAGATGACCAATCGTTTGGTACTGAGTTACTAGAGAAAACTGTCGCTTTTAATGATTTCTTATCTAAAGAAATAGAAGCAAATACTCCTAATTGGGATAATGAACGAATTGCAGATGTTGATATGGTACTTATCAAAATGGCGCTATGTGAGTTCTTAAAATTCTCTACGATACCTGTAAAAGTAACGATCAATGAGTATTTAGAAATAGCAAAAGAATATTCTACGCCTAAGAGTAGTATCTTTATTAACGGTATATTAGACAAGCTCGTAAAACAATATGAAGTAGAAAATAAGTTAAAGAAAGAGGGTAGAGGTTTGAAATAGTTAAGATTTTATTACTTTTGACGATCGTTTAATAAAATAAAAGAACAATGAAAAAAGGTTTATTAGTATTAGGAGTACTTTCAGCTATGTTATTTACTTCTTGTAAAGAAGATGCTGCTAGTAAAGTAAAAGAAGAAAATGTAGAGGTTGCTGCTGCACGTGATGCTCAAGCAACTACGTATCCTGTAATTTCTTTTGATGAAACAGAATTTGATTTTGGAAACATTGATAAAGGAACTACAGTAGAGCATAAATTCACTTTTACTAACACTGGAAAAGCTCCATTAGTAATTGTAGATGCAAAGAGTTCTTGTGGTTGTACAGTTCCTGAGTATTCAAAAAATCCAGTAGCTCCAGGAGAAAAAGGAGAGTTACTAGTAAAATATAATGGTAGCGGAACAAACCAAGTAACAAAAACAGTTACAATTAAAGCAAACACAGAGGCTGGTACAGAGACTGTAAAAATCAAAGCTTTTGTAAACGCTCCAGCAGCTACTAAATAATTAGCATGGGTGAAGGACTGCAGGGTATTTTAGGCCCACTCTTATTGTTTACGGTATTTATAGTATTTTTTATTGTATTACCGCAACGTAAGAAAATAAAACAAGAAAAGAATTTTGATAAGGATCTAAAGAAAGGAGATCGTGTTATCACTAAAAGTGGTTTGCATGGTAAAATTCTTGAGCTTCATGATAATGGATCATGCGTTATAGAAACGATGTCTGGCAAATTGAAGTTTGAAAGATCTGCTCTGTCTATTGAGATGACACAATCACTCAACAAGGCAACAGAAGTCAAGAAATAAATTCTTTTAGAATTTTACTTTAAACCCTCGCATAATGCGAGGGTTTATTGTTTTGTAGCTATAGTACTCAAGCTTAAAATTGTGAGATAAACTCATTAAGAAAACGCTTTTTTATATTTAAGACATAAACAGTACTTGGTAAAATTTATTCAATCATTTTTTTTAAGAGAACAATCTGCCCTAAATGATAGTAACAGTGCTCAATCATAGTCCTTATGTTTTGGGTGTAGCTTCCATAACGCTCAGCTATAAAATGTTCCCTAAGTTTGGTTTCTGGGATGGCATCAATGAGTTGAGCCAATTCTTCTGTATCCTTCCAAAATTTATTAAGAAAATCTAACCAATCTTTTTGAGAACGTATCTGTGAGAACTTAAAGCTATATTTATCTCTAATAGCCAAATTGCCTTCTACTATTGCATCTCTAACACCCTCTATGTAGTAATGAGTGTGTTGAGCTAGTAAAGATATCGTATTTAAATCATCTATTTTTTTAGTTGCTTTGTTAATATCTACACTTTGTAATTGTTCTTTGTAATTTGTATTTGCTATTTGGTTTCCACCTAAAACCACTCCTCTAAGTCCTTTTGCAAGTTGATTACTAGGTGTCATAATATAATTATTTGCATGTTAAAATAAGTATTATAAGCATAGTGTTTTATAAGATTTTAAGATAAAAAATTATCATCTACCTTGTGGATATTTATATTAGAATTATGCTATTTTAAACTCTTTAGCTATAAGTAGAAGTCACAAAAAAAGCCCTTCATAAATGAAAGGCTTTCTACGCACTAATAAAACTAAGAGTTATAGGTCTATCGCAATCGATCCACAGATTTTACAAGATCTTCATCGCGCTTGATTGCCTTATTTGCTAAGACTAGTAAAACGATAGAAACAAGCGGAATGAGCATCCCAATACCTTTCTCAAGAACCGCCGTTCCTCCAGATAAGATTTGTGAGTCATATATCAATACACCTAATAAAACAAAGTTCAATAAGATATTAAGGCGTCCTAAGACGAATTGATTTTTTCTAGTATTCCATAAAAATATGGAAATAAATGATAGTACAGCACTAATACTAAAAAGAGTTATATACAATACATTATCTGTAGCCCATACTGAATCACCATTTATATCTGAATACAGACTAAAGGCAAAAGGTAAGCCAAGAGAAACTAGTGAAGCTACTAATAGATATATGGTTTGAATGCGTTGTATCAAAGTATGTTTTTTTATATAAAGACAAAAATAAGTTTCATTTTGTGATATTGCTAAGAAAAGTTTAAAAATAAAATTGTATCATTGCCTCGTAAATATGTAATGAGCTCTCCGCGCGTTATTTGCTTACCAAAATAATTTTGTCAAATTCTTCTTTTGGCAATTCTCAATTCATTCAATTATTAATTCACTCTAGTTACTAGATGTTCGACATTACAGAATTAAAAGCAAAGAAGCTTCCTGAACTTCAAGAAATTGCAAAAGGCATTAACGTTCCAAAATATAGAACGTTAAAAAAATTAGACCTCGTTTATAAGATTTTAGATTTGCAAGCTGCAGATCCTACAAAAGTAGAGGCTGTAGCCCCAAAGGCAACAGAATCTTCTCCTAAAGAGGCAACAAAAACAGAACGTAAGCCACGTGCTCCGCGTACTTCCAAACCTTCAAAAAAAGAAGCTTCAGATGATTCTTCAGTTTCAAATGAAAGCAAATCAGATACGAAAGCGGTAAAACGACAGCCTGCTAAAGGGAAAGGAGATGATGCTTCTCAAAAGCGCAGTCACCAAAAGGATGACCGTAGTAATAAAGAGGATCGAAGCAGTAAAGATAATAGGCAGTCTAATGATAAGCGACAGTCTAACAACGATAAGCGCACGTCACGTGACAATACACGCTCTGGCAACAATCGAAGTAAAGACAATAATAACTCAAATTCAAACAACCGTAATCGCAATCAAAAAGGTGGTCACAATGGTAATAAAGATAGTCGTAATCGCTATCGCGAGCCAGATTATGAATTTGAAGGCATTATAGAAAGTGAAGGAGTATTAGATATTATGCAGGATGGTTACGGTTTTTTACGTAGCTCAGATTATAATTATTTAGCTTCACCAGACGATATTTATGTTTCTCAATCGCAAATACGTCTTTTTGGACTTAAAACCGGAGATACTGTATTAGGTGTAATACGTCCTCCAAAGGAGGGAGAAAAATACTTCCCACTTATAAAAGTGAGTAGGATAAATGGGCTTAACCCTAATATTGTTCGTGATCGTGTTTCATTTGAACACCTTACACCTCTCTTTCCAACAGAAAAATTTAATTTAGCAGAGCGTCAAGCAAGTATATCTACTCGAGTGATGGATATGTTTGCGCCTATAGGGAAAGGGCAGCGTGGTATGATTGTATCACAGCCAAAAACCGGAAAAACAATGCTTCTTAAAGATGTGGCAAATGCTATTGCAGCAAACCACCCTGAAGTATATCAAATTGTATTACTCATAGATGAGCGTCCAGAGGAGGTTACAGATATGCAACGTAACGTTAAAGGTGAAGTGGTTGCTTCAACTTTTGATAAAGAAGCGCATGAACATGTTAAAGTTGCAAACATTGTACTAGAAAAAGCAAAACGCTTAGTAGAGTGTGGTCATGATGTAGTGATACTTCTTGATTCAATAACACGTCTCGCAAGAGCTTATAATACGGTGCAGCCAGCATCCGGAAAGATTCTTTCTGGTGGGGTAGATGCAAACGCTTTGCACAAACCAAAGCGATTCTTTGGAGCAGCTCGTAACATTGAGGGTGGAGGATCACTTTCTATTATTGCAACTGCCCTTACAGAGACAGGCTCTAAAATGGATGAAGTGATTTTTGAAGAGTTTAAGGGTACTGGAAATATGGAATTACAATTAGATCGTAATATCGCAAACCGTCGTATTTTTCCAGCTATTGATCTTACCTCTTCATCTACACGTCGTGATGACCTTCTTCATAGTAAGGATACAACACAAAGATTATGGGTACTGCGTAAGTATTTAGCAGATATGAATCCTGTAGAGGCCATGGAGTTTATGAGCGATCGTATCAAGAGTACAAAGAATAATGAAGAATTTCTTATTTCAATGAATAGTTAATTAGAAAAGACTAGGATTATATTAATTATCAAACCTTTCAACTTTTTGTTGAAAGGTTTTTTTTATGGGCACAACTGATTAACTAAGTTGGTAAATTACCTCAACTGATTTAGTGAATATATCTCTGTTAGAATACTGTTTATAAAAATGGACGTTAAAAGCAAACATAAATCTTGGTAGTCTATTATAAATTTCCGTTTTTTGCATTATAATCTACTAATCCTATAGGTTAATAGATTTAATTATTAAAAGCAATGGTTTTAGATCAATTATTTCGATTAAGAGCAAAAGAACACGAGAAGTCTTATTCGCAACATAGTATTTCGGAAAGACCTTTACGTAGTATTTTTAAGGCTTTAAGCTGGCGGCTTATAGGAACTATTGATACCCTTCTAGTTTCTTATTTTCTTACAGGGGAATGGTTACTGGCTTCTTCTATTGCATCTGTTGACTTTCTAACAAAACTTATCTTATACTTTGCTCACGAAAGAGTATGGAATAGAATTAATTGGGGGAAATAATACAAATGATTATGTATACAAAGGATAATATAAATGGGTTTAATGATCAACATAGAGAATCATCTCCTCAAGAGATTATATCTTTTGCACTGCAACTTGCAGAGCGACCTGTAATAACCACAAACTTTAGACCCTATGAGGCTGCCATATTACATGCCTGTACTTCTGTTAAAGAGAATATTTGTACAATATGGTGTGACTCTGGTTATAATACTGAGGCAACTTATAGTCATGCTCAAGAACTCATAGATAGTTTAAACTTAAACATATCACTATATGTTCCAGCTCAAACAGCTGCATATAGAACATCCATTATGGGTATTCCAGAGATAAACGATAAGAGACACGCTTTATTTACAGAACAAGTGAAGCTTGAGCCTTTTAAAAGAGCTATGGCTGTACATAGGCCAGATGTATGGTTTACTAACTTACGCAAAGGCCAAACAGCCTTAAGGGATTCGTTGGATATTTTCAGCTTAGGTAAGGATGGAATTCTCAAAGTAAGTCCATTCTATCACTATACAGATAAAGAGCTAGATGTCTACTTAGAGAAAAACAAACTCCCTAATGAGTTTGATTATTATGACCCTACAAAAGTTCTAGCCCACAGAGAATGTGGCATTCACATATAATTAATACACATGCAATCAACAGTAAAACGTGACATTCATAGCGTAGGAGAAAGTCTTGCAATAAATCCACTAGAAAGCGAAGCTGTTTATATTTTTAGAGAGGTAATAGCTCAGTTTGAGCGTCCAGTGCTACTATTCTCAGGGGGAAAAGATAGTATCACTCTAGTGAGACTGGCACAAAAGGCATTTTTTCCATCAAAAATTCCATTTCCGTTACTTCATATAGATACAGGACATAATTTTCCAGAGACGATCGCCTTTAGAGATCAATTGGTAGAAGACTTAGGTTTGACACTTATTGTGCGTAACGTGCAAGATAGTATAGATGCTGGTAAAGTGATCGAAGAGACTGGAAAATATGCTAGTAGAAACAGGTTGCAAACTATTACGCTTTTAGATGCTTTAGATGAATTTAAATTTGACGCTGCTATTGGTGGAGCGCGACGCGATGAAGAAAAGGCTAGAGCAAAAGAACGTATTTTTTCTGTAAGGGATGATTTTGGTCAGTGGGATGAAAAAAATCAGCGACCAGAACTATTTGATTTTTTAAATGGCAATATTGATCACGGTCAGAATGTACGTGTCTTCCCCATAAGTAACTGGACAGAGCTTGATGTTTGGAGTTACATTCATCAAGAAAATATAAAAATCCCAAGTATTTATTTTGCTCATAAACGTCCTACATTTTTTAGAGACGGCATGTTATGGTCAGCCCAAGATGATGTGGTGTATCGTGCAAAAGACGAAGAAGTCGTAGAGCGCACTGTACGATTCCGTACAGTAGGCGATATGTCGTGTACTGCGGCAATATTGTCGGATGCAGATACCCTAGAAAAGGTAGTGGGGGAGATCCGTTCTTCTACTATTTCAGAACGAGGTGCGCGTATTGATGATAAACGCTCTGAAGCAGCCATGGAGAAAAGAAAGCAACAGGGTTATTTTTAAAACCGCTTTCGCGAAAGCGTAAAAGAAAAAAATTGAAACCTATTACGGTTCTGACACTGTATTTAAAACAAAAAAAGAGCTTTAATAGCACCACAAATAATTATGGAAGTACTAAAAATAGCCACCGCTGGAAGTGTAGATGATGGGAAAAGCACCTTGATAGGGCGACTGCTTTATGATACAAAATCATTAACCACTGATAAACTTGAAGCTATAGAGGAAAAAAGCAAAGCAAATGGATTTGATTATATAGATTTTTCATTAGCTACTGATGGTCTTGTAGCAGAGCGGGAGCAAGGGATCACTATAGATGTTGCACATATTTATTTTTCTACAGCAAAGAAAAGTTACATTATTGCAGATACCCCAGGACACGTAGAATATACACGTAATATGGTAACTGGGGCTTCTACGTCTCAAGCGGCAATTATTCTTGTAGATGCTAGAAAAGGAGTCGTAGAACAAACCTACCGTCATTTTTTTATTAATGATTTGCTTAGAGTTAAGGAGATTGTGGTTGCGGTTAATAAAATGGATCTTGTTGATTATAGCGAAGAGATTTTCTCTACTATTATTGGAGAATTTAAAAAAATTGCTGCTAAACAAAGTTTCAAAGCGCAAAAAATTACCTTTATCCCTATAAGTGCGCTCAATGGAGCAAACGTGGTAAAAAAGTCAGAAGAAATGCCTTGGTTCAAAGGGCTTTCTATTTTAGATCATCTTGAAGCGCTTACACCTTCTGATAAAGAGATGAAGGGAGCCCGCTTTTCGGTACAAACTATAATTAGACCTAAGCAAGATGAATATCATGACTTTAGAGGTTATGCAGGCAAAACTATGGGTGGTGACTTGAAGGTAGGGGATCAGGTAATGGTACTACCCTCTGGAAACTGCTCTAAGATAAAAGAAATACAGTTTTATAAAACATCTTATAAAATAGTTACAGCTGGGACCTCGTGTACAATCACACTAGAGGATGATATTAATGTGAGTAGGGGTGATGTTTTGGTACTTGCAGATCACGCTCCAGAATTGACAAAACAACTCACAGCGAGTGTTTGCTGGATGGATACCTTACCGTTAAAGGTAGGAGCAAACTATAAAGTCCAGCAGGGTACATCTCAAATACTTGCAAAGGTTAGGCATATTCATTCTCGATTACATACAGACTTTTCTGGTGAGGAAGCTTGTCAAGAGTTAACACTTAATGAAGTCGGAAAAATTGATGTACAGCTTAGTAAACCATTTTTAAAAGATAGTTTTGCGAGTCATAAAAGCACAGGTTCTTTTATATTAATAGATCCGCAGTCTAATGCTACTGCGGGAATAGGCTTTATTGAATAGAACTGTTTTCTAGATTTTTGTATCAAAAACACCAGATAATACGTGGTAACGAGGGTCATCAACACTTTCTTCAATCACTTTGTCAAATTTAGGGGAAGCCTTGCGCATTAAGTCCTTACATTCGGTACTTAAATGTTTTAATACTAAATTTTTGCCTGCAGCCTCGTATTTTTCTAGTAATACAAAAATGGCTTCCAGTGCAGAATGATCTGCAACTTTGGCTTCTATAAAATCAATTTCAACATTTTCAGGATCTCCGTTTACATCAAATTTTGAGTTAAAACTCTGAATGCTTCCAAAGAATAGTGGACCCCATATTTCATACACCTTCGTGCCATCAGGTTTCATTTTCTTTCTAGCTCTAATTTTCTTTGCACTACTCCAAGCAAATGATAATGCAGAGATAATAACTCCTACAAAGACAGCTATTGCTAAATCAAAAAATACCGTTACTGCAGAAACAATGATTAATACAAAAGCATCTAGTCTTGGTATTTTTTTAATGATTCTAAAACTCGACCAAGCAAAAGTTTCTATGACCATCATAAACATAACGCCTACTAATGCAGCAATGGGTACTTGCTCAATAAACTCATCTGCAAATAAAATAAAAGTAAGTAAAGTTACCGCCATTACTACTCCTGATAATCTTCCTCTTCCTCCAGCATTTATATTAATTACCGTTTGACCTATCATCCCGCAACCTCCAGTTCCTCCAAAAATGCCACTTACTATATTACCCGCTCCTTGAGCAACACATTCTTTATTTCCGCTACCTCTCGTCTCTGTCATTTCATCTACGAGATTCATAGTCATCAATGTTTCTATAAGTCCAACAGAAGCCGCTAAAAATGCATACGGAGCGATAAACTTCAAAGTGTCTAAGTTAAAAGGAAGATTTCCCCATAATTCTAATACATTAAGTTTGCTAGAAATCTCGGCAATACCATTTAACCCAGCACCTCCACCATCTCTTATAAACTCACCAACATTAATAGATTCTACACCTCCGAAAACTGAAATTAAAGTTACTATTAAAATAGCTGTCAAGGCAGCTGGTATTTTTGTGGTCAGTTTTGGTAAGCCCCAAACCATAAGCATTGTTAATAAGACCAAGGCAATCATTGTGTATAAGGTTTTTCCTTTCATCCATGACTTTACAACACCACTATCAGATACAGAGTAGAAACCATTTTCTGAAGCGTTAAACACAACTTTTTTTGTATGTATATCAAACACTTGTCCATCAGATACTAAAAAAGCTTCTTTATTAGTAGCTTTATTAATTATGGAGTTCCCTTCAATAACAAATAAAACAGTGTTAGAAACAATATCTCTTACTTCGTTATTAGATACGCTATATACCATTTCTTGAGACTCGGTATTACGCATGTTTTGATCAAAGGCATCTTTCTTATTTTCTTTAAACATTCCTAGTTGCGCAAGAAATATCACAATCGCTAGACCATTTACAAATCCCATCATTACGGGGTGTGGAATCAAGCGCACAAATTTTCCTAACTTAAATAATCCAGCAAAGACTTGAATGATCCCCATGAGTACGACTGCTGCCAGTAAGTAGAAATATCCCATATTTTCAACGGGTTGATCAAACAGCAATCCCTTTGCGTGTCCCACTTGTATCATATTTACAAAGATAACAGCAACCGCTCCTGCAGCTCCAGAAATCAATCCTGGTCTTCCTCCAAAAAGTGCTGAAATGATTCCTATTACAAATGCACCAAATAAAGCTACAATGGGGCTTATTTGAGCAACAAAAGCAAAAGCTACTACCTCTGGTATCATAGCTAAAGAAACTGTGATACCCGCAGTGATATCGTTCTTAGGATTTGAGGTAAAATTGTCAAAAATGCGCTTCATAGGGCTGTTTTTAAGAAGCCGCAAAGATAGGATTTTCTTAATCGTAATAAGAAGTCATAATGATCAAATTACGTAATCGTTTTCGAGCCATTCAGGGTTTGCTTCATACGTGCTTTACATAGCGGTAGTTTAAAAGAGAACAATTCAGTAGCGTAATGTGACAGTTGGGTCTATTCCGCTTTCGCGAAAGCGTATATCTTTTCATTTTTACACTGAGACTAACCTTAAAAAACTTCTTATGAAATTTGTTTTATATGTATTGCTATTTTTTGCTGTCACAATGAGTGCGCAAACCAACTATGAAAAAGGTATGCAAAAGGCTTTTTCACTATGGGAGGATGATAAGCTAGATGAAGCTTCTAATATGTTTGAGCGTATTGCAACTGTAGAAAAGGATAACTGGCTTCCAGTTTACTATATAGCACAAATAGCCATCCTTAAAAATTGGAAAGACTTTGAAAATAGAAACGAGTCAGAGTTGAAATTAAATCTAGACAAATCGCAAGACTTTTTAAATAGGATGCGCAGTATGGAACAGTCCTCTCCGTATGCAGATTTTCTCCAAGCTCAGTTATACACGGTATGGGTCGCTCATGACGGGATGAAGTATGGAATGAAATATGCAGCAAAGATAGGAGCACTCTATGAGCGTATTGTAAAAATTGAACCAGATAATCCTATATTTATTGCTTCAAAAGCCGAATGGGATATGGGAACTGCTAGATATTTTGGTAAAGCTGTAACGCCTTACTGCAATGAATTACAAAGAGCTATAAGTCTTTTTCCTACCTTTAAACCAGCTTCAGAATTTCACCCTAAAGGAGATATTAAAAGAGTTTTAAAAAGCGCTGAGGCTTGTAAATAATTAAAAATGAAGTATTACTTAAGGGAATTTTCAAAGGCAAACATTATTGGCTTAACAATTTTTATTGTTCATAGTATTATCTTGTATGTCCTTGGTGATCCATGGTATGGAGACACGGTGAGTACATTTTTTTGGCAAAATCAAGTATTTTCTGTTGGGCTGTATGCTGTCAACGCTATGGTTACAATAAATTTTAGAAAACGGTACAAAGGCATTCTGTGGAACTTTAAGATTTTATTATACGTAATTGTAGCACACATAATAATTACTTTAATTACGGTATTCCTATTAAGACTATTACTTATTACTGGGTACTACAACGTTTCATTAGATCAATTCATGGCCAGTGAAGGGACTAGGGATTATGTATTTCCATTTATAATAACAGCCATTGCAACAGCTGCATTTTATGGGGTATATCACTGGAAAAATAAACAAGAAAGCAAGGTAAAGCAATCTAAGATAATAGCTGGAGCAGCCTCTGCAAAGTTTGATGCTTTGAAGAATCAGTTAGATCCTCACTTTCTGTTTAATAGCCTTAACGTACTCGCTAGTCTTATAGAAGAGAATCCTAAGCAGGCACAAAAATTTACTACCTCCCTTTCTAAAGTATACCGCTATGTTTTGGAACAAAAAAATAAAGAGCTCGTTCCTCTAGATGAAGAACTATCGTTTGCTCGTACTTATATGAACTTATTAAAGATGCGTTTTGAAGATAGCATTGTTGTAGATATTCCTGAAGCCTCTTCTAACCCCATTTACAAAGTGGTGCCTTTATCACTACAATTATTGTTAGAAAATGCAGTAAAGCACAATCAGGTTACCCCTTCTAAAAAGCTTTTTATTAAGATTTATGAAGAAGGTAACAGGCTTTACATTAAAAATAATATTCAAAAGAAACAAGTAATCAAAAAGAGTAGTGGAGTAGGTTTGCTCAATATTAGACAACGGTATAATTTGCTATCTAACCATGACATTCGTGTAGAAGACACTGGCGGCTATTTTTCAGTAGGTGTTCCAATGCTTATGGAGCCAGAACAAATTTCTTTTGCACCAAAACAAACAGCGTTTCTTGAGGATAAGCGTTATCAACGCGCAAAAAAGAAAGTAGAGGATCTCAAGGGCTTTTATATCCACTTTACAATTTATTGCATAATGGTTCCTGTTTTTATTTATTTGAATGCAAGATCTACTAGCTTTCCTTGGGCTGTTTTCCCTATACTAGGTTGGGGTTGGGGAGTGGTTGGTCATGCTTCTGAAACCTTCGGTTGGAACCCTATATTTGATAAAAAATGGGAAAAACGTAAAATCCAAAAATTAATGGAAGATGAGGATTTTTAATTTTTTTCTAAGAGTGTGTGTAACATTAAATTAAAAAAGGGTGAAATTTTTCCACCCTTTTTTAATAACTGATATTTTAAATAAACGCTTATTTTTCTAATTTACTTACATTCTTCTTCATTTGAATTTGCGCGCCAGAGTCTTTAGATTTTAATGATCTGTACTTAAAGTTGATGAACTCCACTAAAAGAGAGAAAGCAATAGTGAAATATAAATACCCTTTAGGAATCGCTCCTACGGTACTTCCTAAGATTTCTAGATGTGATAAGTGAGCACCCTCTGCAATAAGCATAAATCCAATAAGTATTAAAAATGATAGTCCTAGAATTTGAAGTGATGGATGTTTTGCTATAAAATTACCCACTGGATTAGCAAAAGCCATCATAATAGCTACAGAGACAACTACTGCAATGATCATTAGGATAAGTGCATCTGTTGGGTTATCAGAAATCCCGTTTGTCATTCCAACCGCAGTAAGAATAGAATCAAAAGAGAAAACGAGATTTATAATAGCGATCTGTACAATAGCTTTGGATAGGGTAGACGAACTTTTTTTAGAAATTTCTTCTTCTTCAAGACCAGTTTCATCTACTTTTTCGTGTATTTCGTGTACAGATTTCCAAATCAAAAAGATTCCTCCTGCAAATAAAATAACTGCTTGCCAACTTATTCCTGCTGTTATCCAGCTTGCATTAATATGCCAGAAAGGAGCACTAAGTGCTACTAACCAAGAAATTCCAAAAAGTAGCGCTACACGCATTGCCATCGCAAGAATGAGTCCAATGTTTGTTGCCTTTTTGCGTTGCGCTAAAGGTAATTTCTCTGAGGCTATAGATATAAATATTATATTATCTATACCTAAAATGATTTCAAGAAAAGTAAGTGTAAGCAATGCTACCCAAGCATCTGCAGAAGTAAGAATATCAAACATTAGTCGTTAGTTTTTTTTGCGGTACCGCGTTGTTTTATAGTTTTTCCTACGAGGGAATACTCAAAGGTATAAAAATCTCCATCGGTAGCGATAATTTTCATATGAATAGCTTTTTCTTCAGAGCGACTTTTGGGATTAAGTTTTTTTACAATGTATTCACAGTCATTAATCCATCGTATAGAAGAAGAGTCTGCTTTGTTATTAAAATAATCTATTTCAAGTGTGTCGTTACGAGTAAAAGTAGTCGCAACCAGCTGGCCTTCGAGTAAAGTCTCAAACGTAAATGTGCCAGTTTTAAAATCTCTGCAATTGCGTTCTGGAGTAGTACAACTCTGGATGCTTAGTAAAAAAACAAAAAAGATACTTGAACAAGTTTTCATATAATACAAAAATACATGTCAAAATTGATTATAGCTATAGACATCTAGAGGTTGTTTTGCATTACAAACATGAATTTAAATTAGACGTCATAGCTTTCAAAAGTTCCATCACTCATAAGTAAAATTACACGCTTAACTTTTGATGAATTTGTTGAAATGTTTTTGAAGTTTTCCTCGTTTTTTGAAACCTCATTTTTAAGGTGATTTTCGTAAAGTTTTTCATCAGTTTGTGGAGTAGAGTGGGGCTTTTTTTTAGGATTAATTTCTCCATAAATAAGCCAGTCTAAATCGACGGTTTCAAACGTAGAAGTCACCTTCATTACAAAGTCGAGACTAGGCTTGTTTCTTCCAGACATTAAATGTGAAATAGTAGCACGGCCTACCTCTAATTTTTCAGCAAAGGCAGCTGCAGAAAGCTGATGATCGTTCATTACCTTCTGTAATCTTCTAGCAAATTTTTTATGATTTAGCAGTGTTTCCATTTGTATACATCAAAGATACATTACAAATGTAAACATTCATGAAGGAATTGATTTATTAATAAAAAAATATAAGAATGGAATTAAACAATTGGTGTACTTAAAATTACTTAAAAAACTGAAAATTAATTATTTAATTATATATTTTATGATTTTTAGTTAATTTACACTTATTCGTTTTCATTTGTGATAGATTCTGAGTTACTTTTAATGTTTACATCTGTAAAATTTACTTTGATATACTATTTTTTGAATACGCTATCTTTGTTACTAAAAAAGTATTTATGAAAATATCTATGCTTCTTGAAGTATTTTCAAAATGTAAAGAAAATACAATCTCTGGTCGATTCATATCGCCTCAATATTTAGAGGAATTTCTATATAAATTACCTGATGATTTTGAGGTAAAGACAGCTGGTATTTCTGTTCAAAATCGTCCTATTTTTTCTGTAAGAATTGGTACTGGAAAATTAAAGATTTTACTTTGGTCACAGATGCACGGAAATGAATCAACAACCACAAAATCTCTGTTAGATTTTTTTAATTTTTTGCAATCAAAAACATATCAAATGGAGGTGTCAGAATTGTTAGAAAGATGCACCTTTTTAGTTCTTCCCATGCTCAATCCTGATGGCTCTTTTTTGTGGACTCGCACGAATGCAAATGATGTAGATCTCAATCGAGATGCCCAAAAATTAAGCCAGCCAGAGTCAAAAACGTTACGATCAATTTTTGATACCTTTATGCCAGATTATTGTTTTAATTTACACGGGCAACGTACGATTTATGGTTTTGAAGACACCGGCAAGCCTTCCATTCTTTCCTTTTTAGCACCTTCGGCTAGTGCAGATCGAGATTATCCACTTTCGCGAAAGCGAGCTTCTTATTTAATAACTCATATATATAGATCTCTTCAAGATGAACTTGCAGGTCATATTGGACTATATGATGATGGTTTTAATAGAAACTGCGTCGGAGATACTTTTCAAGAAGCTGGCGTACCTACCGTTTTATTTGAGGCGGGTCATTTTCCAGATGATTACGCTAGAGAGAACACTCGTAAATATGTTTTTTGCTCGTTGATTTATGCAGTAGAGGCGGCAATAGGTGAGTTCAACTATAGTGTAGAGGATTATGAGGCGATACCAAAGCATAGTAAGTGCTATTGTGATGTCCATCTTAAACTCAAAGAGGGGCAGATGCCTATGTATTTTTTAGAGACAAAAGATGGAGATACTATAAGATTTGACCCTATCGTTCTAGCAGAAGATTTAGGAACGGGCAAGTTTTCTTATAGAGAAATGAATACCTTAACGTCATTTAAAATATAATTGCTCTACGAAAACGTTTGAGAATTAGAATTTATAATTTTTACTGATAAATAATGTCAATTAAAATATTTTATTGCAGAATAATCAGTCATAAAGCATTAATTTTGAATTATATTGAATAAAATCATCCATAATGGCAAAATTTAAATTAGACGAGGTTGACCACCAGATACTTGATATGCTTATCGAGAACACAAGAACACCGTTTACAGACATCGCAAAAAAGCTTTTGATCTCTGCAGGAACGGTACACGTTCGTGTAAAGAAGATGGAAGAAGCTGGTATTATTATAGGTTCTTCTCTTACACTTGATTATGGTAAATTAGGGTATTCTTTCATAGCATACGTGGGTGTTTTTCTGAACAAAACATCACAAACAACTTTTGTCTTAGAGCGTATTGCAGAAATACCTTTTGTAACTGTTGCTCATGTTACAACTGGAAAATTTAATATTTTCTGTAAAATACGTGCAAGAGATACAAATCATGCAAAAAATGTTATCTTCTTGTTAGATGATATTGATGGAGTATATCGTACAGAAACAATGATATCTCTTGAGGAAAGTATTAACGATAAAAAGCGTTTAATGCATTCTATATTTCAAGATTTACTATAAAACAACAGAGCAAAATAGGCAAAGCCCTTTTTCTTCAAAGAAAAAGGGCTTTTTTTGTACATTTAATCCAAAAGAAATATGAGGCGCAAAGAGTTATTACCTTCAGAGTATAATCCGTATTATAAAAACTATATAGAACAGGTACCCGAAGAGAGTGAGCTTATCACATCACTGGATGAAGGTATGAAAGCCACAGTAAGTTTTCTTGAAAATTTACCAGAGGATACACTTAATTACAGATACGCACAAGGGAAGTGGACTCCTAAAGAGGTAATTCTACACCTCATTGACACAGAACGTGTATTTGCATACCGAGCAATGCGTTTCTCTAGAAAAGATGGAACTTCTTTACCTGGTTTTGAGCAAGATGATTATGTGTTGCATAGTAATGCCAGTGAGCGTAGCCTTATCTCACTCATTGATGAGTATAAAGCAACTAGAAATGGGACTATTACCCTATTTAAAAATTTAAAAACAGATATGCTTACTTATACAGGAACGGCTAGCGGTAGCGCAATGAGCACAAGAGCTGCAGGTTTTATAATTTGTGGTCATGAGCGTCATCATTGTACAATTATTGACGAACGTTACATATAATATTATTACGGGTACGCTTTCGCGAAAGCGTATTTAAAGTATATTAAAATAACCATGTAGATTGTTTGACAACGGCTTCGAATCCTTTATTAAGCTAGAGATTTATAAAAGTCAAACCCCTCATAGATAATTGTATTTGATACTTTTTGATCAATTACAGCTTTACCTATAGTTTCTAGCAATACAAAATTCACATTGCCATTAGTGTTTTTCTTGTCGTATTTAAGATACTCTATGATATGCCCTATATCTTTTTGGTTGAACATTACCTGATCATAGAGTTCTGTAAAAACAGCACAAATTTCTGTAAGATGTTGTTCGTTCAGACCAGTAATTCTCATAGAAATATAACTCTCCAGTATCATCCCAATAGCAATGGCTTCACCATGTAATAAGGTGCGTTTATCATCTTTGTCCAAACAATAAGACTCAATAGCATGGCCTAAAGTGTGGCCGTAATTTAATGTTTTTCGGATGTTTTGCTCTGTGGGATCTTGAAGGACAATTTTATTTTTGATACTAATACTTTCATAGATTAGTCTATTAAGATCATCTATGGATAACCCACTTAAGTCTTTTAATTGATCCCAGTATGGTTTATTTACAACTAGACCATGTTTGTACATTTCTGCAAGGCCAGATCGTAATTCATTTTTAGGTAAAGTGGATAGAAAACCACCATCTATAAGTACCAGTTGAGGATTATTTATGATGCCAATCAAATTTTTGAGCGTCCCTAAATCCACACCCGTCTTACCACCCACGCTTGCATCTACCATGGCGAGTAGAGAAGTAGGTACGTTTATAAAATCCATTCCTCTTTTGAAAGTGCTTGCGACAAATCCACCGAGGTCTGTCACAACACCTCCTCCCACATTTATAACGACTGCCTTACGATCTGCATTAAGATCTGCCAGGCTATGCCATACGCCTGTACAAGTTTCGATATTTTTATGAATTTCACCCGGAGTGATTTCAATTACTTCAATAGGTAAGTCTGTATCTAAATTGCCTAAAAAAGAAGCTAGGCAATGTTCATGCGTGTTTGTGTCTACAATTATATAAATACCGCTATAAGCACTCGATTTAAGAAATTTGTTAAGTGCCGTATACCCAGAATTATTAAAAACAATATCGTAAGAAGCTGCAGAAATTGGGGTCATTTGAATGTGAAATTTTAAAATAGCAAATTACTCACTTTTTAGATAAAACACTCTTAACTGCTCGTATATTTGTAATGCTCTGGAGCATCTAAATTTATAATTAAAAAATGAACGATACTTTAACGTCATCTCTCTTTGAGAACACAAAAAATGCTTTTGCATTAAAGTCTGATAGTGAATTAGAACGCGCTTATTTCTTGTTTAAAATGATATCAAAACAGCCGCTAGTGCGCATAGGAACTGCAGTTACACGCTTTGCGCTTAATGCAAACCTACCAGTAGAGGGATTGATACGTTCTACTGTGTTTGATCATTTTTGTGGAGGTGTAAATGAAGATGATTGTATGAGTACCGTTGATAAGCTTTACGAAGCAAACGTATGCTCCGTATTAGATTATTCTGTAGAAGGAAAAGAGGAAGATTCCTCTTTTGATCAATGTATGAATAAGGTAATCAGTCTCACGAAATTCAGCGAGCATAAAGAAGCGATGCCTATCTCTGTTTTTAAACCATCTGGTGTAGGAAGATTTGCTTTATGGCAAAAAGTAAACGAGAAGAAATCGCTTACAGAAACAGAACAGCGGGAATGGAAAAGAGTTAAAGAGCGTGTCGATCTTATCTGTAAAACAGCTTATGATTGTGATATTGAAATCCTCATTGACGCAGAAGAAAGTTGGATACAAGATGCTGCAGATACACTTGTCACAGAAATGATGGCAAAATATAACAAAGAGAAAGCTATTGTGTATAACACCTTACAATGCTATCGTCACGATAGATTAGACTATCTTAAAAAGTTACATGCAGAAGGCATAGAAAGAGATTTTAGAGTAGGAGTGAAGATCGTAAGGGGAGCTTATATGGAAAAAGAAAACCAGCGAGCCTTAGAAAAAGGATACCTGACTCCCATTTGCGCAAATAAAGCTGCTACAGACAAAAATTTTAACCACACCCTCCGTTATATATTTGACCATATAAAAGACATGTCACCATTCTTAGGTACGCATAATGAGGATAGTTGTTTACTTGCCACGGAGATTATGCATGAGATAGGGTTAGCGGTAAATGACGAGCGTGTTTGGTTTGGACAATTGTATGGAATGAGTGATCACATAAGTTTTAATCTTGCAGATAAAGGATATAATGTAGCAAAATATATGCCTTTTGGCCCTGTTAAAGATGTAATGCCATACTTAATACGCCGTGCAGAAGAGAACACATCTGTAGCTGGACAAACAAACCGTGAATTGGAACTTCTCAAAGCGGAAAAGAAAAGACGTAAACTTTAATTAAGGATGTAAGCTAGATTTGAGTTTAATAGCGTTTACAATAAACTCTTTTGGGGTTACCCGATAGAAAAAAAGGATCGGGCTATACGTTGCAAGTCCGTGCTTGTTGCTCGCTGTTGGCTTTATAGTACTACCTCTAACATGGTGATGGATTCTGTTAGAAACTTTTTGTTTTATTAAAGCTTCTTTCTGGAGAAGGTAGTGTAAATAAGATATCTATGATTCCTATAGGCTAGAGATCTTGTGGTATGAACAAACTGTAAAACCTTTATATAGTTTAGAAACCTTAATGAATAAGGGATAATACTATAAAGTGAAATTACATTTGAAGGCTTTATAGCTATGTGTTTTTAGTTCTGATTTACTAGAAACCAATTTTCCATACTTTATCAGAAGCTTCTAGGTACTCTGATAATGCTGCAGAACCGTACCACATAAATAGCTCGGGCTCTAAAAATTTATTTGCTATGGCAGGGTCAGTTTCTAGAAGGACTTTTGCATCTTCTATAGATGGCACATCTAAAATGAATATACCTCTGTAAGATTTTTCATTTTCAAGCATGGGCCCGGCAACAATCATTTTTTTTTCTTCAACTAAACGATTTATATTGCTCATATGACCGGCAAAAGAACTGTTTTTTAGTTCTTGATCTGTTGAGGTATTGCTTCCTGTTTTGAGAATAACAAATACAAATGTCTTCATTCCATAATCATCAGCTCCTACTTTTTCTGCTAATACTGCATCATAATTTGGATTGGTTTTTTGAGCCGAAGAACTAATTGCGAATGTTGCAATTACGAGTAGTGTAAAAAAGTATTTCATATTAATTATTGATATTTGATTTTAGAGCGTATTATTTATAGCTGCTCAACGAGTTGAATATTATTACCGCAAGTATCATTAAAAATTGCAATTTTAAAACTTCCTGTCTCAGTGGGTGTAACGCTGAACTCTACACCTAATGAGGATAAGCGTTCATAGTATGTATCAACATCTTTCACGTCAAATTGAGTCCAAGGAATTCCAGCTCTCATTAGCGCATCTTGATATACTTTTGACGGCTCAAAATGGTTTGGAGCAGGTTCTAATAAAATCTCTGGCCCATCCTGCCATTCTTTTGAAACTAAAGTTAACCATCTATTACCACCGCCTACCGGTTCATCTTTCTTTTTCAAAAAGCCTAATTTTTCAGTATAAAAACGCAACGCTTTCTCTTGATCTCTTACAGGGATACTTATTAGGCTCACTTTCATTTTACAAATTTATCATTAATTTAAAAAAGATCTATTTATTACTATATAGTTTCTTGTAAATAAGTTTTTGTATTAATACACATAAATTAGTTTTAAGTATAGCAAGGGGTAATTAATATAGGCTTATAAGAGTACGCTTTCGCGAAAGCAAAAAAAACAAAAAAATGTATCTCGAGAGCTTCATCTAAAAGTGAGATTACGATTACATAAATATGCTTCTAATTTATTATAATATATAATTAATCAAGATTAAGCTTAAAGCCGTAAACAGAAAGTTTTTCTTGCATAAAATCGATATCTGGAAATCTTGAGAAGCCTAACTTTCCATACATGCTCCATGCAACTTGCATTGATTTTGTTGAGTGAATATAAACTTGCTTTTTATTTGAAATTTTTGCACGGTAAATACATTCATAGGTGAGCATTTTTCCTAATCCATTTCCTCTTTCTAAAGGGTCTACAGCAAATAATCTAAATCCTGAAGCATTTTGTATTTTGCTAATGACACCTCCTGAGCCATAGTTTTTTAAATCACTGAAATATTCTACAGCCCCAACTACTTTATTTTTTTGAGAAATAGCTACTATTAACTCTGTATGCTCATTCTTGGTTAGTTCACCTACATTTAAGAGCATATTATAGTAGTCTGGTTGCTCTGTTTTTTTAGGAAAATCGTCTAGTTGAGAATACACACTAACCATAAGTTCACCTATATCTTCAAATTCTTCTAATCTTACATTTCTTATATTAAATTTTTGACTCATTGTAAAGAAGTAGTATAGATTTAGCGCCTCTTTAGATTTTCCGGAGTAGTTGATGAAAACCCTAATAAATTTGAATTCGTTCAAATAAAGATGTAAGGTCTTTTAGGCTTTAAGGTTTACTTTTGATAAGCTCCAGAGGAGTATGTTAACTCATAACTGTGACTATAAATTTCAAAGACGATACCAAATGGATCTTCTACATAAACCATTTTAAATGGTTTTTCATTAGGGTAATATTCACGTATGGGCATTCTTTGTTTTCCACCAGCCTGAATAATTTTTTTAGTTAAACTTTCGATATTCGGATCTTGAACACAAAAATGGAAAAGTCCTGTGTTGAATGGATTAAATTCTGGTGGTTCTTTGATTCCGTGTGGGAATGAGAAAAGCTCAATACCTATTCCGTCAGAGGTAGACATATGGGCAATTTCAAAATGCTCCCAATCCTCGCCAAAGACATCGATACACATCTGTCCGATAGCTGTATTACTTTCTTTTTTAACAGTAGATGGAGGCATTATCACGTACCAACCCATCACATTTTCATAAAATTTAACTGCTTTATGGATGTTGGGTACTGTTATTCCAATATGGGAAAATGTTCTAGGATATGTGTGTTCTTTCATATGTTGTTTTTGCATATAATGTATTAGTTTGATAGTGCACATTTTGCTACACAAAAATGCTACTTAAAAATTGTTTAAAAAGAAAGGTAAGTCTTATGAGACTACTTAAAGATAAAGCTTGAAGAGGTGAAAACAAAAAAGTCTTCCTAAATAGGAAGACTTTTTGAGCCGATGGAGGGACTCGAACCCACGACCTGCTGATTACAAATCAGCTGCTCTAGCCAGCTGAGCTACATCGGCATTGCGGGTGCAAATATAATAGCAATCGTATCATATGTGCAACACCTTATTGCAACTTTTTTTAAAGCTTATTAATACGCTCTACAAGTGAAGTAGCTTCTTTCTCAAGTTCTACGCGTACTTCTTTAAGCTGCTTGCTTTTACTTTCTACTTTACGATCATTTACCTTAGCGATTAAGGTATCAAAGGTTGCGATAGCATCATCAACAATAGCTTCACTTTTTGCTGTATCTTCTTTAGGATTTAAAGCCTCCCAGATATATACAGCATCAATGATGTCTCCTAAAACAAAATTGATATCTTTTTTTAAATTTCTAATATTTGCCATTATTCTAATTTTGAGTGCAAAAATAATCTAATTTAATAACTTGGCCGTAAGAAGGAACGTGTTTATTCTGATTGCCTTTGTTTAATTAATTTCTTTAACTCTTTTCCATACTTTGACTTCCTGATTTTACGATCAAGTTTACCATATAACGTATCAAGGTAGGCAGTATTTGCGTCTGGTATTTGTGTAAGTAAAATGTATGGAGCGACCTCTAAATTCTTTTTTGTTGCTGCAAAATTTCCAGTGTAGAGGTATTTACGCTTTAATAAGTTTTGTAAGCTATCATCATACGCAAGAATTTTTTCTTGGTCACTTTGCTGTTGTGCTTCAAAAGATCCTTTAATGAGGTCAAGATTTTTATCATTAAATTTTTTGTTCATATTTTGAAACTCTGTCCAATGCATTTGATTTTCAGACCCTACAATAGCAGCAAATCCTTCAAAGTTTTTCAAAGAAGTTGTGATGTTTATTTCACCAGCTTCTGCAAAGAAAGGAATACGGTCATCATAACCAGAGTCATCAATTTTGTCAAGATGTAAATACATAACTTCTGGCTCTTTGATATCAATTATGAATTCAAATTCTGGATCGCCATCTATTTCTAAAGAATCTATATTAACAAGTGCTGTGTCTTGAATACGTTGCATATACAATGTTCCTTTTTTTAATCCCTTTACAGTACCAGAGACGGTAAGGTTTCCTGATTTTGAGCAGGAAATTAAAAGAATAGCAATTAAAGAAGTTGTTAAAAATCTTTTCATGACGGGGGTATTAGTTAGCTGGCAAAGATGCTATTATTTTATATAAATTGCTAGCTTGCAGATGCCATTTCCATTAAAATTGTACACAAAATTGCTCCATACGTTCCTACTACATACCCAAAAACAGCGAGGAGCACACCTACACTTGCTAATGATGGGTGAAACTCTGCTGCAACCACAGGAGCAGAGGCTGCACCTCCCACGTTTGCTTGACTTCCAACCGCGATAAAAAAGAATGGAGCCTTAATTAATTTTGCTACAAGAATTAATAATACAGCGTGAATGGACATCCAAACAAACCCAATAGCAATAAGGCCAGGATTTTCAAATATGGTGGTTAAGTCCATTTTCATGCCTATAGAGGCGACAAGAATGTAAATAAAAACACTCCCAAATTTACTAGCTCCCGCACCTTCATAGTTTTTTGCTTTTGTAAAAGACAGCAAAATTCCTATTAAAGTAGCAATGGTAATCATCCAGAAAAAGGTAGAGCTAAACGACGCTAGTGCAGAATCTTTAGGGATATCTGCAAATAGTGATGACATACCACTTGCTCCCCAGTGAGCAATTCCTACGGCCCCAAAAGCAAGACCCAGCATCACCATTAAGTCATTAAGAGTAGGGTTACGTTTAACACCTTCTGCAAACGTAGATACTTTCTCTTTTAACCTTTCAATAGCTGTGGTATCTGCCTGTAGCCAGTTATCAATTTTTTTAGACTTTCCTATGCCAAATAATAGAATTGCCATCCACACATTTGCCACCACGATATCAACCAATACCATTCCTCCATATTTTTCAGGATTGTATTCATAAATCTCTAGCATCGCCGCTTGGTTTGCACCTCCACCTATCCAGCTTCCAGCTAAGGTAGAAAGCCCTCTCCATATAGCATCAGGTCCAACCCCTCCTAAGGTTTCTGGAGATATTGTAGCAATTAATAAAATAGCGATAGGTCCACCTATAACAATACCAATTGTTCCTGTAAAGAACATTATGAGCGCCTTTGGACCTAGGTTTACAATAGCCTTTAAGTTTATACTAAGCGTCATTAAAACAAGTGATGCAGGTAGTAAATACCTACTCGCTACATAATAAATCTGACTACTCTCTGCATCTATTAATCCTAAGGAGTTAAAAATAGCAGGAATTAAATAGCATAAAAGAAGCGCGGGAATAATACCATAAAATTTAGACCAAAATCCGTCTTTTTTGCTAGCTGTATAAAAAATAAATGCCAGAGCCAATGCGATTAAGCCAAAGACAATAGCATCGTTTGTAAAAAAAGGTGTACTTTCCATAAATATCAAATTCATTACGCTTTCGCGAAAGCGTACTCATTAAAACCAGTGAATTACTGAAAAGCTCGAAAATAGAAAAAATACCTAATAAAGTAGGTGAAGTAAAAAATTTTAAATTTTAAAACACAAAATTTAAAACCTCTCGCTTAGTCTAAAATGAATTGTGCGATAGTATTTACGACCTCGGGTGCAAGTGGTAAATTAGGTTGGTTATAAGACTTTGTATTCTCTAAGTCATCACCTTTTATAATCCTCAAGACATGGTTCATACCATCTATTACTATAAGAGTTGCCTTAGAGTTGCCTTCCTGTAGCAAATGTGCTTCCTCTAAAGAGACTTGAACATCATTATCACCTGTGAGAATCAACACATTTTCACCTTCAAGCTTTGCGATCTCAGCTTGAGGGTCATATACCATCCAACTTCTCATAAATGGCTGTAAAGATGGTCTTAGAATAGAATTTAATGCAGGAGAAAAATCTTTTACAGCCCCTTCCTCTTTCAAAGTTTTGAAAGCATTGATGGCTTGTTTTTCTAAATCTGGCATTTGTAGCGCTATCTGATTAACAATAGTATTGTCTATAGATTGTCCAGCACCAGCAAGAGACACATATCCATCTACAGAAGTCTTTTGTGCAGCTACCATACCTACTAACGATCCTTGACTATGGCCTATAATGTAAATATTAGAAAATCGCCCTTCTTCTTTAAAGAAACTCACAGTGGAGATAGCGTCATCTATAAACATATCAAAACTTAATTTATCTTCTCTAAGAGCATTTTGTTTAAGTAAGGTTAGAACTCGCTTATCATACCGATAGCTAGCAATTCCCTTTTGAGCAAGCCCTTCTGCAAGAAGTTTTAAGGTATTACTACGAGCCATCTGCTGGTTTCCATTTCTATCTGTTGGACCCGAGCCAGGAATAATAATGGCTAATGTAGTGGTAGGTTGATCTGGAGTGAGCAACGTTCCGTAAACGTTGCTATTAATACGTAACTCTTCATTTCCTCCATATTCTTGAGAAACAGATATTATGGAGGTACATAGAAGTGCAGCAAAAAAGGACCATTTTGTTGGGAGCAGTTCAAATAAGAATCTCAGAATCATATTATATGGTATTTAAATATTAAAGATAAGCTTGTTTATGCTTTCGCGAAAGCGGAAACTATATAATAAACTTAACGATCCTTATATCCAATATAGTGCCATTGTCTAAGGAATTTAAGTAGGCAATTGTAGTTTTCATTGTACATTTGAAAAAAAAACAACAATGCGTGTATTAGTAACTCTTTTCTTTATTACGACTTTTATTACAAATGCAAATGCCTATGATTGGGGGCAAACAGGCCATAGAACTACAGGTGCTATAGCTGAAAAGTATTTATCACGTAAAGCACGTAAAGCAATTGCAAAACTTCTCGATGGGCAATCACTTGCCCTTACTTCTACCTATGCAGATGAAATTAAAAGTGATGGAAAGTATAGATCTTACGGGCCTTGGCATTATGTGAATGTACCATTTGACACCACTTACGATGTACACCCTAAAAGTGAGCGAGGAGATCTTATTGCAGGGATAGATATTTGTATTGATAAAATAAAATCAAAAACAACAAGTAGAGAAGAGAAAGCATTCCATTTAAAACTTCTTATTCATTTTATTGGAGATTTACACCAACCATTACATACAGGGCTATCTGATGACAAGGGAGGTAATGACTTTCAAGTCCAGTGGTTTAATAAGGGAACGAATCTGCATTCTGTGTGGGATACAAAAATGATTGATAGCTACGGAATGTCCTATACTGAGATCAGTGACAATATGCCAGCGTTTTCTAAGAAACAGCGCAGAGCTATGTCAGCAGGTACACATAGAGATTGGATGAAGGAAAGTCGTATACTTGTGAAAGATATTTACCAGAATACAAAATCTGGAGAAAAGCTAAGCTATAGGTATATGTATGACTATTTTGAAACGCTTAAGGGGCAACTTCATAAAGGTGGTGTACGTCTTGCGAGCCTTCTCAATGAGTTACTCGGGTAAGCTTGTTTCATTACAATTTGAAGATTTAAACTGCTTAGGAGTCATATGGTTGTATTTTTTAAAAATACGTGTAAGATGACTCTCGTCTGTAAAGCCAAGTTGATACGCAATTTCAGACACTGTAAAGTCTGTATGTAGTAGTCTGTATTTAATAAGACTTAGTTTGTACATTAAAATATAATGATGAATAGACTCGCCTGTATTCTTCTTAAACGAAGCGCTCAGGCCACTTTTAGTCATATTAAATCGGTTTGCTAACGCACTTACCTTCAAAAGGTTTTTATCATAAACGTATTGTTTTATATAATTGATGACTTCGTCAATTTTAATCTCTTTGTTTTTAAAATCTTTTTTGGAAGAAGTAGAATTTTTTATATTTCTAACAAGAATACTTAAGATCGTGCTAACCACATTTGAGATATTATGTTCAAAAAAATGCTTTTTCATTTCAAACTCACTCATAATAATATGATGTAAATCCCAGATAGTTTTATTATCCTGAGCATCAATGACGATATCATCGGGTGCTATTTTTGGATATTTAATGAGATATTCAATGGGTTGCAGCCAGTTGGTCTTGTCTGTAAAATTTATTTTACCAGAAAACAATAATTCTGTAAACTGAAAGTAGTGGAATGTGGTTCGTTTATTAATTTCAAACCAGTATTTGTCATCATGTGTTATAAAAAACACATCTCCTTTTTCATAAGATAGGTTAAAGTCATTAATAAAATACTTGCCCTTACCATCCTTTATAAACACAATTTGAAAATAGTTATGAGTATTTACATCATGATAGCGCTCACTTTCTGTGATTTTTTTAATAGTAAAGCTATCATCTAGATTAAAGCGTTGCATAGATATATATCAGTGTATATTTTAAAATTTTTTAAATCAATATGTAGTAATTGTAATTTAACTAATTATCAGAAAGTTACAAATTTTATTTAAATTAAAATCATACGAGAACGTACTACGATACCTACCTAGACCTGAAGTTAGAAATAGGAAGATATTTGCAGTCTCAAGCATTTCTTAAAGTATAAGGTAAATAGGCTTTCAGACTTGTGGTAAGGACTCTTTTAGTCCTCTTGTTTCAATACTCTATAGAATAGCTACAAAGGATTGTTTCTAATTATTTATAATTCTGAAAGTGAGGTTTATTCTAGGAGCTACGTTTTTTGAAGTTTTTGGAATTTGGTGTTGCCATTTATGTTGTGTAGTTCCTTTCATTATTAGCATACTTCCAGCTTCCAAAGTGAGTTTTGTTTTAATACGATGATCACTGATCTTTCTTAACTTAAAAGTTCTTTCTGCACCTAGACTCACCGAAGCAATGACAGGTTCTGTGCCAAGTTCTTTTTCGTTGTCTGCATGCCACCCATTACTATCTTGACCATCTCGGTATAAATTTAACAAACAAGTGGTAAAACACACGTTTGTGATAGCCTCCACTTTTTTTTTAATTTCGCTTAAAGCGAAAGTAAAACGCTCTGGATGCATAGTAATATTTGAATAGGAGTAAGGTTTACTATTGTTAGCATAAAGTGCTGTGAGTCTAGGTTGCGGATATACTTTTCCATATACTTTTATTTGATCCTGTCTCCAATGGGTGTTTTTATATAAGGTTTCAAAGTAGTGAGCTGCTTCTTTTTTATTAAAAATTGCAGGGTAGTACACAACATCTGCCTCTGGGAGGTTTAATTTTTGTGGGAAAGAATCAAATAATTCCATCATGGAAGGTATATATATGCCCAATAGATCAATCCAAATTGTAATGGAATGCGAGCCCATAAAAGCCATTTAGGATATCTTCCTTTGAGTCGTTCGTTAGAAAGCATATCGATATGCACTGTAAAGAATATGATAAGCATAACTATAATTCCCCAAACGGCGATCGCTCTAGTCTCTTCAAAAAGCAGACCTACACCCCCTGCAATCTCAGCAATACCGCTCCAAAAAACCATAGCACGTTTATTAGGGATGTATGAGGGCATAATTGCCCCATAAACTTTTGGAGTGATAAAGTGCATCGTTCCAGCAATAATATATATTGCGGCCATAAGGTAAAGGTGCCAAGGCATAAAAAGTTGTTTTATTATTAGAACTTAAAGTTACAAAGTGTATTGATATAAAAAGTGTATCGCACTAATTATAAAGTATCAGAATTATACTTTTTTGAACCCTCAATTACCATTTCATTTGTAATTTGAAGATGTTTAGGTAGTTTGTTATCTCTAGGCAATACGGCAAGATAACGGTCAAAATTACTCGTATAGACATTTTTATAATTTGGCTTTCTATTGAGGTCTAGCATAATAAGAAGCTCATGTATAAATTCTTTGTGGTGAATAAGATCAGTACTGCCTAGGTGAAAGATACCATGCAATTTTCTATTAATGATATAGTGTAATTGCTGGCACACCTTTGTTTGAGTTGTCGTATTCATAACAAGATGAGGAAAAACTTCAATAGCCTCGTCTAATAGAAGTTTATTTTTAAGCTCTTCTATACGAGGCGATGCAACACCAAAGGTCATAGGTAATCTTGCAATCACATATTGCTCTTCTGGTAAATGACGCATTAATAAGGTTTCGATTCTTATTTTTAATTTTCCATAAATGCTTTCAGAGAGCGTTTTGTCATTCTCATAACTAGGATAATTTGTAAAGGCATCAAAAACATTTGCACTTGATAAAAAGACCACATGAGACCCAGATTGTTGTGCATATGCAACGATTAGTTCATGCGTCTCTAGTTGGTCTTTAAAAGAACCTCTTAGTGCAGATATGATCACAGAAGGTCTCAGTTTTGTAAGTAGCTCAAACACATCATCATCTTCTAGACTAAACCTTAAGTAATGTTGATTATCGCTATATATGTTTCCAGAATGATAAGTTCCAAAAGTGTTATAATACCGGTAAAGCTCTTTATATAGCGCTCCACCTAGAAAACCGCTTGCTCCTAGAATTAAAATTTTATCTTTTGATTTTTTAAATGCGATAACTCAATATATTATACAGAAAACCCCAGATCCTAAAAAATTAACCCTTAGGATTTGGGGCTTAAGTGTTAGTGATTTATTTTTTGTAAAAAGGAGTTTTCACAACAGTTGCAGGGACTACTTTCTTACGTATTTGAATATTTATTTTTGATCCTGCTTTTGAAAAAGCGATATCAACATACCCCATTCCAATTCCTTTCTCTACAGAAGGCCCCATAGTTCCAGAAGTTACTTGCCCTATTTTAGTGCCTTGGTCATCTAAAATTTCATATCCTTGACGGGGAATTCCTCGTTCTGTAAGCTCAAAGCCTATGAGTTTTTGAAATAAACCAGCTTCTTTTTGTGCTAGAAGATGATCGCTATGGACAAAGTCTTTAGTAAATTTTGTAACCCAGCCTAAACCAGCTTCAAGTGGAGATGTGGTGTCATCTATATCGTTTCCATAAAGACAATAACCCATTTCTAATCGTAAGGTGTCACGAGCAGCAAGGCCTATAGGTTTTATTCCATAAGATTCACCTGCTTCAAAAACTTTACCCCAAAGTTGTGCAACCTCTTCATTCTTACAATAAATTTCAAAACCACCACTACCTGTATATCCAGTTGCGCTTATAATTACATGCTGAAGTCCCGCAAATGGGGCCACGACAAAATTATAAAATTTAATAGCAGAAAGGTCTACCTCTGTAAGCGACTGCATAGCCTCAATAGCTTTAGGACCTTGTATGGCAAGTAATGAGTGACTCTCCGAAATATTACGCATTTCTGCGTCAAATCCTTTGAGCATATTTTGCTTTTCTATCCACGCCCAATCTTTATCAATATTACTTGCATTTACTACAAGCATATACTGATCTTCTTTAACTCTGTAAACAATAAGATCATCTACAATACCACCTGTATCATTAGGTAAGCAGTTATATTGTGCACCACCCACAGCAATTTTAGAAATGTCATTTGAGCATATCCACTGCAATAATGCTAGAGCATTTTCTCCAGATACGAGAAACTCACCCATATGTGATACATCAAAAACGCCAACTCCCGTTCTGACGGTTTCGTGTTCTACAGTAACCCCTTCATAAGAGACAGGCATATTATATCCTGCAAAAGGAACCATTTTTGCTCCAAGTGCTTCATGTATTTTAGTTAAGGCAGTATCCTTCATTTGATCATTTGTTTTAAGAATGCAAATGTATGAAAAGGTGTAAAGGTGGGACAATAGCTTGAGGATACTTTCCTATCATATTTTAATGTTCTCTACAAAAGTTCTCACTTCGTAAATTTTATTAACCTCAACCGGTTATATGATTAAGTTGGTATTATTTGTATGTACCTAGGCGTTTAAGGTAATGCTCAGAACGCCACCTCAAACTGTAATTGGGAATTACTAGGATAATGATAGAAGAAGGATTCCAGAGAATTGAAGGTTTGTTGCTTTTACGCTTTCGCGAAAGCGTATAAAAACTCTTTTGTGTAAATGATCAAATAAAACAAGGAGCAATTATCTAACTTTGTACTATGATAAAACACATTTCTAGCTTACAAAATCCAGCAGTAAAGCGCTTGTTACAATTGCAAGAAAAATCTCGAGTTCGCAAGAAAGAAAAAGGTTTTATTATCGAAGGTATACGAGAGATAGAACTAGCCATTGCAGGAGGATACAGGCTTACAGAAGTTTATTTTAATGAACAACTAATGAGCGAGAAAGAGGTAGGTGCATTTGTGTCTGCACCAGATGTTCTACTTATTTCACTTTCAACAGAGGTGTATCAAAAAGTTGCTTACAGAGCAGGCACAGAAGGGATCATTGCTTTTGCAGAAGCACAGCACAACAAACTAGAGGATCTTTTATTACCTAAAAACCCACTAATACTTGTTGCAGAGGCTCCTGAGAAGCCTGGAAACATAGGAGCTTTATTACGTACTGCAGATGCAGCAGCAGTAGATGCTGTGATTATTGCAAATCCACGTACAGACCTTTACAATCCCAATATCATACGTTCTAGTGTGGGTTGTGTATTTACTACTCAAATTGCGACAGCAACTACCAGCGAAGTAATATCCTTCCTACAGTCTCAAGATATACATATACACAGTGCAATTTTACAAGATGCAGTAGCGTATGATGTGATAGACTATAAAACTTCATCTGCCATAGTTGTGGGTACTGAAGCTACAGGCCTCACTGAAGCTTGGCGTAGTGTGGGAAAAAATATAAAAATCCCCATGCGGGGTAAAATAGATTCGATGAATGTGTCTGTCGCCGCAGGAATTCTCATTTTTGAAGCGAGAAGACAGCGAGGTTAGTTATTTAATCAATGAGTTCTATTTTCATGTATACATTCTCATAAGGCCATTCACTACCATCAACTTCTAGTTGATTAATTTTGTCTACAACCTCCATTCCTTTTGTAACCTGGCCAAATACTGTGTGGTCACCATCTAAATGATGTGCACCGCGCTGTGGCTGAACAATAAAAAACTCAAAAGGTGCAGTAGCATTACTCACATTTTGCTCTGTGTATTTTGCAGATGAGAATGCACCTCTCACATGTGAATGCTTTGAGCTCGCTTCATTAGGAATAAGGTAATTGCCAAAACTCGCCCGGTTTCTACTTGTGGTCTGAGTATCATTGTTTCCTCCTTGAATCACAAAATTAGGAGACACTCTGTGAAACTGGGTAGTATTAAAGTACTTATTCTTAACTAGCATAATAAAATTTGCTCTATGAAGTGGAGTATCTTCAAAGAGGCGAACTTCAATGTCTCCAAAACGTGTGTTAATACGCACTTTTCTTTCTGGATTTTCTAGTCCATAGTCTGTAAGAAACTTTATGAGCTCTGATTGATCCCTTATAGTTGGATTATTTGGAGTGCCCATACTGCCAAAAGGAAGCTCAATTATTTCTTGCTCTTTTTCTGTGATAGTATCTTTTACAGATAAAGATTTAGGTATAATTTTTTCTTGAGTTTTCTTATCTTGACAGCTTGTGCTTACAAGAAGTATCAAGGCTAATCCTATAGATATACGCATAATGAAATTTGAGTCCTTTTTAGAAATGGTTTCAAAAATAAGAAATCTACCGCTTCCTGGAAGAGAAGTACAGCTTGAAATGGCTCCTATGGATCGTATAAAAGAGCTAAAAGAACAAGATATAATTAAGAAAAAACCTAGGCAGGCGGCTGTAATGGCATTGTTATATCCTAACGGTAAAAATGAAACGCACATTATTCTAATTTTACGTAAAACGTACAAAGGCGTTCATTCTAATCAAGTAGGTTTTCCGGGTGGGAAAGTAGAGCAGGAGGATAGGGATCTTGCCCATACCGCACTTAGAGAAACCGAAGAGGAGGTGGGTGTACCACAAGATAAGATAACCGTAGTACGTAAACTTACAAATATATATATACCGCCTAGTAACTTTTGGGTGCAATCTTTTATAGGATATACAAAATATCACCCCGATTTTAAAGCTCAAGAAGATGAGGTAGAAGCACTTATTGAGGTACCTCTTAAGGAATTTTTATCAGAAAAATCACTAGTTAAGGAGCGACTTTCTACATCCTATATGGAGGATATGGAGGTGCCAGCTTATAAATTGAATAATTATATTGTTTGGGGAGCAACGGCGATGATGCTCAATGAGGTAAGGTCTCTATTAGAGGCTTCTAGCAAAATGTAAGACTTTTGTATCTTTGTAAGCTGCTTGTTTCGCTTTCGCGAAAGCAAAAATAGTTTCATACCAACTTTAAATTTATCAATGGGGTTATTTAAGAAAAATCCATTTGGACATATATTATTTTTAAAACGCTGGCTTATTCGTATTGCTGGCGCACTTACACATAGGCGCTATCAAGGTTTTAATGAACTTTATATTGAAGGTTCAGATGTATTAAAAGACTTGCCTGATAAAGGTGTTTTGTTTGTGTCAAACCACCAAACCTATTTTGCAGATGTGGTGTCTATGTTTCATGTCTTTAATGCCACATTAAGTGGTCGTGTAGATTCTATAAAAAATATAGGGTACCTATGGGACCCAAAACTCAACTTATACTATGTTGCAGCAGGAGAAACGATGAAGTCTGGTATTTTACCAAGAATTCTAGCGTATGCTGGCGCGATAACTGTAAGTCGTACATGGCGAGAGAAAGGTAAAGAAGTAGAAAGAGAGGTCAATTTAAAAGACACAGAAAATATAGGAATTGCCTTAGATGATGGATGGGTCATCACTTTTCCTCAAGGAACTACTAAGCCTTGGAAACCTATTAGAAAAGGGACTGCACATATTATAAAAAACTATAAGCCTATTGTTGTACCTATCGTCATTGATGGTTTTAGAAGAAGTTTTGATAAAAAAGGACTTCGTATAAAAAAACGTGGAATTTTACAGTCTTTTGAAATTAAAGAACCTTTAGAAATTGATTATGAAAATGATTCTATAGAGAAGATTGTAGAACAGTTAGAGTTTGCTATCGAGCAACATCCTTCCTTTTTAAAGGTTATACCAATAGAAGAAATTGAAGCAGAAGAAGAGCTTAATAAAACAAGACAGTGGGAATATTAAGAATAAAACTAGATGTTAATTTATAAAAGAGAGCTACCATACGGTAGCTCTCTTTATTTACCAAAAGGTAACTGCTATAAAGCAAATTACCTTTATAGAAATTTAATCCCCCATAATTAAACTTCTAGCTTTTTTAACTGTTCATAATTAGACTTTAATCTTCTGGTTAAACGACCATAAATAAGCCTGTATACAAGAAGTAATATTCCTATTAATATACCCATAACAATAAGCAGAGTCAATACTAACATAATAGGACTAGTAATATCAAAAGTAGTTGGATCGTTATAATACGCAATGAGAAATACAACGATGCTTCCTACAAAAATGAAGCTAACGTTAAACCAGATATATTGTTTAACAGTATTTCTTGCCTTTAAAATTGTTTTCATCAATACTTTTGCGTTATCGGTAGATTGTATTGCTTTATAGTTCAAGTAAAATCTAATGATAAAGTATATAAGTGCCGCATAGTTAATGGCAAGCAATACAGTATCTACTGTTTCTATACCTACTTTCTTTTCAAAAGCAGCATTAGAGTCTTTTTGTTCCAATACAAGATTAAGTATGATCCAAAATGCAAATTCAATAATACTTATAATTAAAATCCATTTAATAATGGATGATGATTTTTTAAGAAGCATGGGATAAATGTCTTCTCTAGAAAATTTTGGAAGGCTGCCTTCCTGTTTTTTCCAATCTTTCTTTAATAATTCTAATTCGTCTACCATAATACTATGGATTTAATATTTTTTTTAGCTTCGTCTTCACTCGGTTCATTTTTACTCTGGCATTTACTTCAGTAATACCTAGTGTTTCAGAGATCTCACTATAATTTTTATCTTCTAGATACAAGAACACAAGTGCCTTGTCTATATCATTAAGCTCTTTGACTGCGCTGTACATTAATTTTAGTTGTTGCTCTACGGTGTCATCATATTCTTCTGATGAAATACGAAACATCACAGTATCAAAGTCTTGTGTTTGTATGGTTCTTTTTGATTTACGATACAGGGTGATGGCAGTATTTAAAGCAACACGGTACATCCAAGTACTAAATTTTGAATCTCCGCGAAACTTAGGAAATGCTTTCCACAACTGTATGGTAACCTCTTGAAACAGATCATTGTGTTGATCCTGATTGTTTGTATACAATCTACAGATCTTATGCACAATGTTCTGGTTCTCCTGTAAAAGAGTTACAAACTTGTCTTCAGTTTCTTTGTTCAATGGTTGGTGGCTTAGTGAGGTATAGGTAGTCCTTTTCTGTAAAGTGTTACAAGTATTTAAGGATAAACAACAAATTTTATGATATTTATTTTTATAAAACTAAAAATCAGCTGTTTATAGTTGATTTAGATTTACTAGTTAAAATCTTTAATATTTTCTTCTCATGAGCTCATACCTTCGATTAAGTAATTCTCTTAATATCTCAAGATCAACATCTGATAGTTTATTGATATATAAACAGGAAACACTCGTTCTGTGCTTACCCAGTTTTTCTAATAAATCTCCCATCTTATTAAATCCGGGCATTATATAAATACTCAGGTTTTGCTTGCGTGGAGAAAAACCAATCATAGGCCAGTTTCCTACTCGACCAGAAGCGTAGCTATATTGATACTCATCATACCCTATTATACTGTCACCCCACATATTAGGTTCCATACCGGTTATGTCATTCATCATAGAAAGAAGTTGAGAGCTATTCTCTTTTCTTGTAGGATGGGCTATGCTATCAATAAAATGAGAGACAGAAGCATTTGTTTTTGTAGTTTTTTGAGTGCTCATTTTTATCTATAGGTATCGTTAAGTCCTTTTCCATTTAAAATTAATGGAATACACTTTTCAAGTCTCCTTTGCTTTGTGGCCTCTTGCTTAGCTTCATTAATATACATTCCATACTCTCTTTGTTTACTTGAAGATAAAGCGTCAAAATTGAGTTGTAGTTGTGCGTCATTTAATAATGCATTTTTAAGCATTATAGGAAGAACTACTTTAGATTGAGTAGGTGTACTTTGTACTTTCTTACCTTGTTTTGCATTTTCTATCGCTTCGTCTATAAATTTTAAAGCGATTGTGGGGTTTAATTCTTCATAAGATGTGTAAATAAGGTGACGCATCGCTTTGGTTTTTCCTTCTTGTGCATTTCTAAGTTGCTTTTTTTTGTCTGTAAGAAGGGCTCCTTGAAAAAACCAAAGGCCAAAATGATTTTGAAAACTTGCAATTCCTACTACATTTTTACCCTTATAGGTATATGTTGGAAAACTCCACTTCCAGTCTTCTTTAAGGCCCGCATCTAGGACAAGTTTTCTTAAGTCTGCAATACCAGTTTTCCATGGAGATGGTTTGGAATAAAAATCGGATATTTTTTCTGCTTTTGTCATAGGTTTAAAATACAAAAAATACAATTGATCATTATAAAATAACAGTTGAGTGAGTTGCGCTTTCGCGAAAGCGTAACACTTTTCATATTTGCTTTGTAAATAATCAATCAAACAAGCAATTATGAAATTTTCAATTCTCACATTCCTTTTTTTTAGCTTAACTACTGTCGTGGCCCAAACAGAAATCTCTGGTGTTGTTATCAATAAAAGGGGAATCCCTATAGTGGGTGCAAATGTATTTTTAGAGGGCACCTATGATGGTGCTAGTACGAATGATAATGGGTATTTTTCATTTACGACCACAGAAGTGGGAGAACAATTATTTAAAGTTACGTATCTCTCTTATGAGCCTTACGAACAGTTTATGGACGTTCGCTTCTATACTAATTTAAAGATAACATTAAAGGAGGATGTAAACTCTCTAGCTACAGTAGTGCTTTCTGCTGGTACATTTGAAGCTAGTGATAATAGTAAAGTTTCAGTTTTAAAACCTTTAGATGTTGTCACTACAGCAAGCGCATTAGGAGATTTTGTAGGAGCATTACAAACCTTGCCGGGTACAACTACAGTCGCAGAGGATGGTCGCTTATTTGTAAGAGGTGGTGATGCAGGAGAAACGCAAATTTTTATAGATGGGATACGAGTATTTACACCTTACACCGCCACTTCAAACAATGTCCCAGCTAGAGGACGCTATAGCCCATTCCTCTTTGACGGTATTACATTTTCTACGGGAGGTTACTCTGCAGAATATGGAGAGGCACTATCAAGTGTTTTATTACTAAATACGATAGATGAACCAGATCAAAATAAAACAGACATATCCATAATGTCACTAGGAGGCGGGTTAGGACTCACTCGTAAATGGAACAAGAGTTCTTTATCGCTAAGTACATCTTACCTCAACCTAGCAGCTTATAATGCTATTTTCCCTGTAAGAGATACATGGCAAAAACCTTTTGAAGTACTTTCTGGAGAGGCTGTCTATCGCTACCGGACAGCTAACGGACTTTTTAAGATGTACCTTGCTGGAGATACTACAAATTTTAAAACGACTCAAGAAGACATCAATAATCCAGAAGGGTTTGATTTTGCTTTAAAAAATAGAAACCTCTATTTAAATACAAATTATACAGAAGTACTTAGTGATGCGTGGACACTACATACAGGAGGAAGTTATACGCTTGCGCGAAACCGTATATCCCCACAATCTACAACGATTGACAATACACAACACAGTGCTCATCTTAAATTAAAAATGAAAAAACGATTTTCAAATCAAGTAAAATTTGCTTTTGGGACAGAACATTTTACAACAGATTTTTCTGAAGAATTTAAAGGTAGTATAGATGGTGAAGCTATACATCAAGCGTATAACTACCTAAGTAACATCACCGCATTCTTTGCTGAAAGTGATATTATTTTTTCTCGTGATTTTGCGATCAAATTAGGTGCAAGAACGCAGTATACAGATTATATGGGAGATTTCACTTTCTCACCTCGAGCGAGCATCGCTTACAAAACTGGGAAGAATAGTCAATTATCTCTTGCTTACGGAGACTTCTACCAGAACCCTCAAAGTGATTTTTTAAAATTTAGTCAAGAGGTAACCCCTCAGAAAACATCACATTATATTGCAAATTATCAGTATAGCAACAATGGTAGGATTTTTCGTGCTGAGGCATATCGTAAAACATATAGTAACCTCATTACCTATAATTCTGAATTTATAGAGCCAGAGACTACTTTCAGTAATGTAGGTGCTGGATATGCTCAGGGAATAGATTTTTTCTGGAGGGATAATACGAGTATAAAAAATATGGACTATTGGATTAGTTACTCATACCTTGATTCTGAAAGGAAGTATTTGAATTTCCCTAGTAAAGCCCGACCATCTTTTGCCAGTCCTCATAATATATCTGTTGTAACAAAATATTTTATAGACGATTGGAAATCGCAAGTGGGGTTTAGTTTCCAGCATAGCTCTGGTCGCACTTATACAGATAAAAATCAAGGGGGATTTTTACAATCAAATACAAAGTCTTTTAATAGTCTTAGTGTGAATTGGGCTTATTTATTAGGTCCTCAAAAAATTATTTACGCATCAGTACAAAATGTTTTAGGCTTTAGAAATATTAATGGCTATCAATATGCAGAGAGCCCTAGTGCTACAGGGAGCTTTAATCGCAAAGCATTAAGGCCTGCCACAGATCAATTTTTCTTTGTAGGCTTCTTCTGGACGATAAGTGATGATAAAACTTCTAACCAGCTAGATAATTTATAGAATCTAAAGTTTACCTTAGGATATTTCATACAGCGAATTGCGTGGTCTTACAATTTCTTTAATTTGTCTATTTGTAATTAATATTGATTTAATATTTATGATTTTATGCATCCTGAGTTTGCCATCCAGCATTTATTATATTAAATCTTTACAATTTTGTGTTTAAAATTGCCAAGCAAGTTTTTATTCCCTGCCTTATGTTTCCAATTCTAATATTTTCATTTGGACTATGTTGGTTATTATCAATGTTAACCATAGGAATAATTAGTGTGGGAACATTTAATTTGTTAATAAGAGGTACAACGAGTTAAGTGTCTGGAACAAAGAAAGTCATGCGCTGTATAATTTATTAATAAAGTATACCTTTCTTTTGTATATGAATTTTCAATTAGGAGTTTACGCTTTCGTGAAAGCATTCTAATAAAAATTTACCTTTGAGATAACCCATTCATAGGGCTATAATTTAAATTTATTAATTATCATCAACCTTTAATATTATGAAATACTTACTTTATACAATATTCTTTTCCTTATTTATCTCCTGTAGTTCTGATGATGGTGGTGAAGTAGCAGATGATGTTGTTTGTACGACTAGCGTTGAACCTTCTTTTAGGATCACTGTTCGGGATGCAGTAGACAATAGTTTACTTGAAGGGGTAACCGTTACAGCTTTAGAGAATAGTTTTAGTGCTATACTAGCACTAGAAAGCCCTGGAGTATATATTGGTCCTAACGAACGTACAGGAACCTATATTCTTTCGATTGAAAAAGTGGGGTATCAGACTGTTACGATCACGGAGCCGCAAATAGTAACGTTAACAGAGAATAGATGTCATGTGGCAACCATTGAAAGCACGTATCAATTAGAAGTAAATTAACTTTTTAAAAAACTTTTGAGAAACCCCATAAATATCATTTGGGTTTCTTTGATCAACATTTTTTAAAAAAAGGTGTAACAAATGATGCATTTTTACAACTTAAATAATAGTAAAGAGATCAATTTAAAATAACAGGTATGAATGCACATGAAATAGATTATGAAATTGTAGGCGAGGAGATGCAATATGTAGAGATCGAATTAGATCCGCAAGAAGGGGTGATTGCAGAGGCTGGTAGTTTTATGATGATGGAAGAAGGAATTCGCATGGAAACTATTTTTGGAGATGGGTCTGCAAAGGATAATACACTCATGGGTAAAATCTTTGGTGCTGGTAAAAGATTGCTTACAGGTGAAAGTTTATTTATGACTGCTTTTTATAACGAAGTTGTGGGTAAAAAAAAGGTAAGCTTTGCGTCACCATACCCAGGTAAGATTATTCCAATAGATCTTGATAAAATAGGAGGTAAGTTTATTTGTCAAAAAGATGCCTTTTTATGCGCTGCAAAGGGAGTATCTGTGGGAATTGAATTTTCACGCAAGCTCGGACGTGGGCTCTTCGGTGGAGAAGGGTTTATTATGCAGAGATTAGAAGGGGATGGAATCGCATTTGTACACGCTGGAGGAACTACTTTAAAAAAAGAACTTGTAGCTGGCGAAAGACTCAAAGTTGATACAGGTTGTATCATAGGTTTTGATAGTAGCGTAAACTATGACATAGAATTTGTGGGAGGTATTAAGAACACTATTTTTGGCGGAGAGGGACTCTTCTTTGCTACACTTTCTGGTCCTGGAACAGTGTATATTCAGTCATTACCTTTTAGCCGTCTCGCAAATAGAGTTCTGGCTATGGCTCCTAAAGCAGGAGGAAATCAAAGAGGTGAGGGATCTATCTTGGGAGGCCTTGGAGATTTACTAGATGGAGATAATAGATTTTAAGGGTAACTCACACGTTGTTAGTGATTAACAAAAAATTATTACAAAATGATACTGTTAAAGTGATCATTGTTAACAGTTTGAGTCGTTAATTTATTTTATATTGAAGGGTAATTTTAAAACCACTAAAGCCTATTAAGCACACCTACTTATTTAATACTAACCCTAAAAAACCCTTCGAATATGGCGAGAGCAATGTTTGAATACACGAAGACCATTTTAAATAAGGTAAGCTTTGATAGTACTCTTTTTTGTAAAGAACTAGAAAAGGCCATTAAACGCCTATTACCTTATGAAATAGATGAACTCCGTATTTGGATTTCAAATCTAATAAAAGAAAATCCAGATCTCGATCGATGTTTAATTTATTTAAAATCATAACTAAAAAGTCGCCTATAGGCGACTTTTTAGTTAGAGAACATATTATTTATTGAGCGGACTTATAATCTGTACATTTTGAAAAGCAATTGCTCCCTTTACAACGCCTGCAATAGTAGATCTTAGAGCTTCAATAATTTGCATTTTTAGCTCACTCTTGTGATAAATAATACTCACCTCACGAGCAGGTGAGGGTTCCTCAAATTTTTTAAAGAATATTTTATCCCTTTCAGGTATATCTAGCGTGTGTAAGTATGGGAGTAAGGTCATCCCTAACCCTTCATTGGCGAGCTTAACAAGCGTCTCAAAACTACCACTTTCTAGGGAAAATTTATTTTCATCATCAGTTCTAATCGTTTTGCACAAATTAATGACACCATCTCTAAAACAGTGACCATCTTCTAGCAATAGCATATCATCTAAATCAAGATTTTTAGTAGTAAGTTTATCATTATTAAAAAGTCTGTGATTTTGTGGGACGTAGGCTATAAAAGGCTCATAATATAAGGGCCGCTCTTTAATATTAGCATTTTCAAGAGGAGTGGCAGCTATTGCAGCGTCTAAATGTCCCTCTTCTAAGCGTTCTATGATTCTATCTGTATTAAGCTCTTCAATTTTGAGCTTAACCTTAGGATATTTATTTATAAAATTAGTGAGAAACATAGGGAGTAGTGTAGGCATTACTGTAGGGATAACTCCTAGCTTAAACTCGCCGCCTATATACCCTTTTTCTTGATCTACAATATTACTTATTCTATTTGCTTCGTTGACGATGTTCCTTGCTTGGTGAACAATTTTAGCGCCTATTTCAGTAAGTTTAATTGGTTTTTTACTTCGATCAAATATTAATATATCAAGCTCATCTTCTAATTTTTGAATTTGCATACTGAGCGTGGGCTGTGTGACAAAAGTTTTTTGTGCAGCTTTTGTGAAATTTTGATGCTCTGCTACAGCAAGCACATATTTGAGTTGAGTAATAGTCATTATTGCGATTTAAGTATGTAAAAATAAGAAACACTATCAATCTTGCATATAATGTATTTTATAATTTAAGAGTTTATCTATATAGAAAAAGCTAAGGCATACCCTTAGCTTTTTAAAATAAATTATATAACGTACTCTTACATTCTTATTTCAATATCCATATTTTCTTTACCCACTGTAATCTCTGCATTACTCCAAGATGGCGGGCCAAACCCAGCTCCAGAACCAGACACACCATAATCTTCTTTAGGCATTCCATTTGCTTCAAAATCCATTCTGCCATTACCATTTGTATCATGTAGTGTGATAATTCCATAGGCGCCCGGTTTTACATTTTCAAACACTAATGTGACTGCATTATTCTTAGGTATAGCGGCAGAGGTTTGTAAAGGTGCCGCTTTCATAAATGTCGCTTCATTATAAAGGGCAGCAGAAGCTTCCCCATCATTATTTGATAGGTTAGGTATTGTAATTGTTAAAGTAACTCCGTTTTCATTTTGCCCAAATGATAAGCCAGAAACTATAGCTAGAACTAAAAAGATAATTGTTTTCATAATAGTAAATTTAAAGATTGATTTTTTTGATGAAGTAAAAGTAGTGGCATGTTCATGCAAAAAAAAATTAGTAACGACCCAGTTGTCGTATTTAATGACTCAATTGTATAATTGTCAATCCTAAAATTCAGCTATATTGAAGTCCTATCTCTTCTCGAATTAAATCGAGCATTTTAATGAGTTGAAGGCTTTTTTTAAAACTCATTACTGGACTTTCTATTTTTTCTGAAGTAAGCATCTCTTGACAATGTAGGATTTCATAGTGATACCCATATATGCCTTCTGGTGTAGGGAAATGTACTTTAGATGTTATGCCGTTCTGAATTATTGTTACATTACTAGGCTCGTGAAAACGAGCGTGTATAATAATCTCACCACTTTCAAATATAATATGACATGTGGTGTCCGTTTTTTTATCTATAGCGCAGCATAATCGAGCATTTACGCCATTGGGATAGCTTAATAATAGCTCACAACGATGATCTACTTCTGTAGGACCAAAAATAGCACTAGCCGAAATACTATCTGTAAACCCTAAAAAGCTTAATGCGGCAAACACCGGATAAATGCCCACATCAAGCAAGCTGCCTCCACCTACTTCTTTGTTATATAATCTATGATTTTTATCAAAAGGAATGGCTATCCCAAAATCTGCTTTGAGTGATCTTATTTTTCCTAAGTCTCCGTTTTTTACTGTAGCTGAAACAAATTTGAAGTGTGGCAAAAATTGTGTCCATAACGCTTCCATTAAAAAAAATTGATGCTTTTTTGCAGCAGCAACCATTTCCATCACTTCATTTTGATTCATCGCAAATGCCTTTTCACACAGAACTCCTTTTTTATGTGTGAGACATAACATAGCCTGCTCCATATGGAACTTGTGGGGTGTAGCGATATAGATGATGTGAACTCTTGGATCTTTTACTAACTCTTCATAACTACCATAAGATACAGGAGCCTCATAATTCAACGCAAATTCGGTCGCTTTTGTGAGACTTCGGCTGGCTACTGCATAAAGTTTTCCACCTTTAGTAAGCTTTAAATCACTTGCAAATTTATGTGCAATTTTACCACAGCCAAGTATTCCCCAATAAATCATATACTTACTAATTTGTGGCTTAGTAGGGAGATATTAAAATAATAAACCATTATTTTTTAGGTTTTTGCTTTCGCGAAAGCGGTAATATCCTACACTATTTTCTCTTTTTTTCCGAAACTTACCTCTAATACAATCGCTAAGAACATGACAATACCACAGCCTATAACGTTAAGCCATAAATAGGATAACGGAATAGTTTCATAGTGTATACAAGCGTATAATCCTATAATGATAGCCTGCGTCACTAGTGCGGCCATAAATACTGCATTACTTTGAACAAATTTTATAAAAAATGAAAGTAAGAAAATCCCAAGAATGTTTCCATAAAAAATGGAGCCAATAATATTTACAAGCTGTATTAAATTTTCAAATAGGCTTGCTGTACAAGCTACAATAATGGCTAATACTCCCCACATGAGTGTAAATCCTTTAGTTGATTTCACATAATGATCTTCGGTCATCACTCCTTTATAATTTCGTTTATATAGGTCTACGGCAGTGGTGGCGCCTAGGGCATTTAACTCTGAGGCTGTAGATGACATTGCTGCGCTTAGTATCACGGCTAGCAAAAGACCGATAAGACCGTGAGGAAGGTTATTAAGTATGAAATGGATAAAGACATAATCTTTATCATTATTTTCAACCTCTGGAGCAGCACGAGCTATAAGATCTTTACCTACAGATCTTAGTTCCTTATCCTTAACGGCATACGTTTCTATATATGATTTTTGTATCCCATCACTGGAGTAAATATCTAGAAGCGGATCTTTTGCATAGTTAAATGCTGCTGTTTTTTGATTCTCTTGGTTATTTTGAAGTTGTTTATTAAGACTTTCAAATTCGTCTTTATATATAGAGTTTTCTACAGCATATGTAGCTGCAGGGTTAAAATTTATAGGAGAATTATTGAATTGATAAAAAACAAACACCATGACTCCTACCAGTAAAATAAAAAATTGCATAGGTATTTTAAGTGCTCCGTTAAAAAGCAAACCCATCTGCATTTCTTTTACATTTTTACCAGAAAGATAGCGCTGCACTTGGCTTTGATCTGTGCCAAAGTAAGACAGCATTAAGAATGTACCACCTAATAGACCTGTCCAAACGGTATACCGATTATTTAAATCAAATGAAAAGTCTAACAAATTCATTTTCTCACCAGCGCCAGCTATACTCAATGCATCTGTAAAACTTATAGCATCAGGTAACTTATCGAGAATAAGGTAAAATGCGATGGCCATACCTGCAAAGATCACTGCCATTTGTTGCTTTTGTGTAATACTCACTGCTTTCGTACCGCCTGATACGGTGTACACAATTACCACAATCCCAATAATGATATTAAGTACAGTAAGGTTCCAACCTAGTACGGCAGATAATATGATAGCTGGTGCATAAATGGTTATACCTGCAGCAAGACTTCTTTGTATCAGAAATAATATTGCAGCAAGAGACCTAGTTTTCAGATCAAACCTAGTTTCTAAATACTCGTAAGCGGTAAATACTTTTAACCTATGGTAAATTGGGATGAATACGAGGCAGATGATAACCATTGCAATAGGAAGTCCAAAATAAAATTGAACAAAACCCATCCCAGAATAAAATCCTTGGCCTGTAGTAGAGAGAAAGGTAATGGCACTAGCTTGCGTAGCCATCACAGAAAGCCCTACTGTCCACCATTTTGAAGTGTTGCCTCCTCTTATATAGTCTTCTGCATTTTTGCTTCCTTGCGTTTTATACGTACCGTAGACAACGATAAATATGAGGGTAAAAGCAAGTACTGCCCAATCAAGAATTTCCATATTAAGCGTATCGTTTCATTAGTAGATAAAAGATAATAAGATATCCAATATTGATAATAAGTATACCCGTATATTTCTTCTTCCATACGTAGGTGAATCTCTCTTTCATCTTTTATTGCTTTATATCTTTTATTTCTTGTTTTCCTATGCTTAACATATTTGCAAAAAGCTTGTAGGCACCAGAAACACCAGCGGGCAATTCTCTAAAGAAGCTCAAGCCTGTATATATATAATGTCCTTCACCATAAGGTGCAACTAGCAAGCTACCTAGCTTAGGAGATTCACCTTTATCATTCATAGAGAGTAGGGGGGTAAATTCTGAGGACCATTCATTTGGAAAATACAAACCTCGCTCTTGTGTCCATCCCTCAAAGTCTTTTGTTGTAATCTCATTGGGAAATGACATGAGTGGATGATCTTTTTTGAGAATACGGACTTCGCTATTTTCATCAGTGACGCGATCTCTACTCAATTTTAAATCATACGGAGCTCCGACGTTTGTATTTGCCCAGCGACCAGATGTATTATATTGTGTGATAAGTGTCCCGCCATTTTTTACGTACTCAAGAAGTAGTGGCTGTTTAGTTTGTAGTGACTTAATAACATTGTAAGCCCTTATACCTATAACAACAGCGTCAAATTGTGATAACATATCTGCCGTCATTACATCTGGGTCTATGACGGCAACCTGATATCCTATTTGTTCAAGGTTTTCTGGTACAGCATCACCAGCGCCCTGAATGTAACCTATGTAGTCCCCCTTACGCTCAATATCTAAACGCACAACTCTAGCAGTATTAGGCAAAAACAGTGATTGTTTTGGAATATGAGCATAGTCAATAAGGACTAATTCTTTTGCATAGTTTTTACCCGCTACTAAAACTTTTGGAGATATACTACCTCCACTATTTCCAGTGGGAGGAGTAACCGTAAAATTAAAGACGTTATTTGTTCCTATTGAAGTATTATTTATGGGATAACTCCTTGGAGAAACTTTCCAATCTTTAGGCACATCTAGTGTAACAATTCCCGTAAGGTTTTCTTTATGTGCGGTAACGGTAACTGGGATTTCTTTTGATTCCGCTTTCGCGAAAATGATAACTTTTGCATCAACTTTTGCCGAAACAGGAGGTGTGACTTCAAAAGACTCGTATACCTCTCCCTTCACCCGATCATTATATTTAAATACAATAGGCCTTTCTACTGCAATATCAACTCCTGCTACTGAAAGATTAAAAACGACTGTGTTTTTTTGTGGTGTTTCCGGCTTGCCTATCATCCTGCGATCTGCCACTTTATACATTCCTAAAGTTCCTTCTTCTCGAAGCCAATACGCAGAAGTGTCTTTAAAATCCTCTGAAATTGTTGTAGGAATTTCTGTATTGAAACGATTATTGTTCATTAAAGTAGTATCAACATTTGTGAGAGCTTTCGTGGGCGTTATAATAACACTTTTAAGTTGAACCATTTGGTTACTTCTATTTATAGCTTCTACATTTAGTATCATTGATGAACCTACAGTAGCGGTTGCAATGTTTGAGGTCGCTTCGAGATATAGACCTGAGCAAGCGACTATCAAATTTTTTAATTCTTCTGTTTTATTTTTTTTCCAATGCTCATTTTCTAAATCTTGGACCAGCGTATAAGCTTTCACAAGTAATGGCACGCTCTCCACAGGAGCCTTAAAATTATAACTAGCGATAATTTTGTCAATAATATTTTGAATAGGTTCTCCTCCTTTTACACGATTCCAAGAGGTATCTATCCCTTGAAATAAATTACTATTAGAGGGCATTTCTCCGCGTAGCAATTCAAAATAAGTATCGCTCGCACCGCGACTTCCTGTATTACCAAAACCTTGGGATTTGTGCTGGCTACGGCTTAAAGAAGAAATTTCTGTGTTTGATAATCCTAAACTTGGGTAATAAGTTCCTACATCAATTTTTACAAGTTTTGATTTATCTGCTTTTTCAAAATTCTCTCTACTTCCATAAAACCACCACGAAGTGTTGAAAAATTGTCGTTTAGGTTGCCAGGTGTCTGTGTAAACTAGTTGATCTGGGTATTTTGTTTTGTCTTCAGCAAGATCAAATGCTTCAACCGCGAGCATGGCACTAGATGTATGGTGACCGTGGGTACTGCCTGGTGAGCGATGGTCAAATCTATTTATAATTACATCTGGCTGAAAAGTACGAATGGCCCATACCACATCTCCTAAAACTTCTTCCTTATTCCAAATTGCTAATGTTTCATCTGGATGTTTTGAATAGCCAAAATCATTTGCTCTGGTAAAAAGCTGTTCCCCACCGTCTGTAGCCCTTGCGGCTAGTAGTTCTTGTGTACGGATGACGCCTAACTTTTCTCGTAGCTCTGGACCTATAATATTCTGCCCTCCATCACCACGTGTTAAGGATAAATAAGCAGTTCTGGCTTTTACAGTATTTGCAAAGTAGGAGATAGCAGTGGTATTCTCATCATCAGGATGTGCTGCGATATAAAGTACAGATCCTAAGAAATTAAGTTTTTGTAGGTCGTTATATATTTCGCTCGCAGTTGGCTTTTTGGGCTGAAGCGTTATTCCTTGTGAGTATGCTTTCGCGAAAGCGAAAATAGTCAACACAAAGAGAAAAAAATACGTTTTGCGCATTGTCTGAGAAGCTTAGGTTACCTCTCAAATATACCTAAAAGGTTAGGGCAGGTGCGCGCTTTAAGTTTTCTTTAACGGTTATACAGGCTTGTTAAAAGAATCGTCAAAATCGATAGGGTCATCTACTTCTGTGATCCGTGTTTGTACTCCTTCTTCTACCATGGTTATCCCTTTTTGTAGCACTAAACTATTAGGATAGGTATGTAAACCACCATCTTCTGTACGTAAATTGATGTGAAAAGCCTTAATATCTTCAATAATAGCGATAATAGGAAAGTCCTTGTCGTGTATTTTAATACGATCCCCAATTTTGTAAGGAAAAGTAAAAAAAATAATGACTCCAGAAGTGAGGTTGCTTAGCACTGACCATTGTGCAAAAAAGCCAATCCCGACAATCGCAAATATGGAAGAGGCGATAACACCAATGTCTTTTATATTTATCCCCCAGATGAGAATACTTATAATAAATCCCAAAATGACTAGAATGCTATCTACATACTTCATGATGAGGTTAGCTCGTTTTGCAACTTTATTTTTACGCAAGGAAAAACGGCGTACAAATAATGAGGTCACTACATGAATAATTACTAGTATAGCAAAAACAACAGCACTTTGAATAATTTCATTTCTATAAATCTCCATTGATTATAGCCATTTTTTACGTTTAAAATAGATAAGTGATGCAAAAAATATTACAACCATTGCTCCCCAGAAATAGAAATAACCATTGGGGTTTGTGAGTTCAGGTATGTATTCAAAATTCATCCCATAAATACCGGCTAGAAAGGTCATGGGTATAAAAATAGTTGCAACGATCGTTAGCACTTTCATCACTTCATTCATACGGTTTGCAATGTTTGTGGAGTTCATATCCATTAATCCAGCTATGGTATCTCTATAGATTTCTACAGTTTCAATTACTTGTATGGTGTGATCATAGAGGTCTCTCACAAAGAGCTGTGTTTTTTTTGACATTAAATGATTATCTACCTTTTCTAATTTATTAACTACTTCTCGTAAGGGAAAAATACTTCGACGCACTTGCACGACCTCTTTTTTGAGACGTTGTATATCTTGAGAATAATTTTCTGAGCTACATTCGTATATCTGTTCTTCAAGAACTTCGAGTTTATCACTTAATGTTTCTATCACCATAAAGTAATTATCAATGACCGCATCCATTAATGCATACATAAGATAATCTGCACCTTGACTTCTTAACCTCCCTTTGCTGTGACGTATGCGATCTCTTACACCATCAAAAACATCTCCATCATACTCTTGCATTAATAAAACATAGGCTTTCCCCAATATCAAGCTTATATGTTCAGTATTCAGTTTGTTGTCTCCATCATAATAGAGCATCTTGAAAACCACAAATAGCTGGTCTGGATACTCGTCTAATTTGGGGCGCTGGCTAGTGTTTGCAACATCTTCCATAACGAGTGTATGCAAATCATATTTGATAGCTATGTCATTAAGCGCAGCGGTATCACTTAATCCATTTACATTGATCCAAGTGACTGTTTTTTCATCGATATCCTTTACATACGAGTTGAGTTCTGATATTGTTTCTTCATCAAAATTATGCGTGTTGTAATCAAAAACGTCTATGAGTACATCTTTAATTTCCTTTGATCCCGTATACACAACATGACCAGGTGCATGAGACATTTTTTCTTTAATAATATTTTTCTTTAAGCTATCGCCTAGAGAATTTCCTAGTTTGATAGGGTTTACTTTAGAGAGATTTTTTGCAAGTCGCTTCATAATTATAACTCTAGATTTTCTCGCAAATATTCGTCTGCAGTGCGATTTTTATTCCAATAATCACTTTTTATAGTGGTGATTTTCTTTGCAGAGGTTGTCATTACAGATCCACCTCGTGTATCTTGGTAGGTTTCTTCCCAACCTTCTATGATATGAGGAAACAGGGGATTAAAAAAGATGGTAACTTTCCTTTTAAGTTTTGAATATTCAATCACATACTTATCTTCGTTCAAAGTAGCTGTTGCGCTATAGGCTTTGAGTTCTGCGTGTCGCATTTGGATAAACTCAAAATTTGGAATTATATCAAGCTTCCCTGTAGGTAATGCTGCTGGGTTGAGGCGTATTTGCGTCCAGAGCTCATTCTCAAGAATAGCTAGTGGTAGAGTTACATTTTGATCTGCTTCTCCTTCAAAATATGAGTGAGAGTCAATTTTAAAATCTTCTCTAGTATTTAATTGCATATATACATGACCACACCACTCTTGAATGCTTTGCGATATTTTAAGAGCGTGTGTTGCATCTTTTACAGGATAAAACGTACTGTTCATCACTGAGTAAGGATATATACCTGTTATAAATTTTTTTGTGGTGTTAAGTTTTAAAACAGGAATAGTACTAGCCGCTTGTCTATTTGCTTTTACCTGCTCATTAGGCAGGAAATCTTCTGTCACGTAAATTAATGCAGCAGTACCTTCTCTCAGTTGACCATACCTTGACTGAGAGAGTTTGTATGATGTGATTTCTGCTTTACCCGCGTACCAATAGTCTTGCCACTCTTGTGATAATATGCGCTGTGAGGTAGCTGGAGAAAGGGTAGTGGGGGGGGCTTTTTTTGCTTTCGCGAAAGCGGGGGAATCCTCCACATTTTCTTTGCATCCCGTAAAACTCAAGAATATAACATACCCTAACAAAAGGAGTATCTTTTGAGTAAAAAGAACGTTCTTATTTCTAGCAAACATAGATTTTGATTTTAAAGATAAAGCTACGTAAAACCTAGGTAGTGCCAATTTCCATTAACGTTTTATATACTTTGTCTAAGGGCATTCCCATTACATTGAAATAAGATCCTTCAATTCGAGTTACAGCTATGTAACCAAACCATTCTTGAATACCATACCCACCTGCTTTATCATAGGGCTCAAAGTTATCTATATAATAGGCTATTTCGTCCTTAGTGAGTTCTTTGAAAGTTACTCTAGTGGTATCATTAATTGTGACTTGTTTATCTAGCATCGTGAATGATACAGAAGTAATCACCTCGTGGGTGTTACCAGATAGGTCTGAAATCATCTGGAAAGCTTCTTTACGATCCTTGGGTTTATTAAGCGCTTTGTTATTAAACCATACGATTGTATCGCTGGTAACTAAAATGTCATTTGGCTTTAGTGCTGTAAAAGCACTTGCTTTTAACTGTGATAAATGATCTGTAATTTGAGTACCCTTAAGGTGTGGTGGAAACACTTCATCAATAGGTTTTGTGTCAATTGTGTAGTCTAATTCTAATTCTTTAAAAAACTGTTGCCTGCGAGGTGAACCTGATGCAAGAATTACGTTGTGATTTTTTAATTTTTCTCTAAGCATTAGTATAAAAGTATATGATAAAAGGAATTAAAATTATTCCCATAAGCATTGTCAATTTTAGTAGTCTCGCCAGTTTTTTTAACTCAGAGGCTGTAGTTGCATTGAAGCATAGACTACTTAAATATGCCAGTGGCAACGATACTCCAAAAAGTATAAGTGCCATTGCTATATAACAACCTCTAAACGATATAAAGGCGAACAAAGCACTATTAAAAACTAAGGCCAGACATATAAATGTACAAATTGTGAGTGTTCTTTTGATTCCTAATAGAATAGGTAGCGTTTGATAGCCCATACTGTAATCACCTTTCATGTCCTGTATGTCTTTTATAATCTCACGGATAAAATTAATAAAGATAGCAAGTACAACCATAAACGTAAAAGCTGCTGCTATCTCACTCATATCAGTCTTGATAGTTTCAATAAGGAAAATGATGTACAGTGAAAAGCCAATTAATATACTAATGACCAAATTGCCTACTAATGCAATTCTTTGTAGAAAAAATGAGTATATATATAAGAGTATTGCAATTGCAAAAAACAAGAGGCTATAAACAGGAACCCCAACGCTATAACAAAGTAAAACACCTAGTGATATTCCTACAAACGTAAGACAGCAATAAAATAGAAGCGCTTTAGATTTTGAGATATCTTTTGTAATGTAAAGCTCATCAGGCTTATTGATTCGATCTGCTTTGATATCAAAAAAATCATTTATAACATACCCACCGGCAGCAATAAAAAGAGTACTAAGTGTAAGAACTATAAAATCAGTATGGATTATAGAGCCTGATGCGCGTTGCAAATAGTTAAAAGAAATATGAAGCACGCCTTGCGTCATAAAAATCATTAAGAGATTAAAAGGTCTTATGATTTTTAAATAGGCCAATAGGAGGTAGGTTTAAATTACTGAGAAATAGGTTTTATATCCACAAGGATGAAATTAGCCTTACTTCTTTAGTCGTGCATCAAAGGTGGTAGTGCCAGTCATCCATTTGCCTTGCACTTTTAGTACTTGTTCTATAACGTCACGTACGCAGCCTTTTCCGCCGCTTTTATGTGAAACGTATTTAGATATCTCTTTGATTTCTTTTACCGCATCTTGAGGACAACTAGGCAATCCTACTTTTAACATTACTGGATAATCAGGGAGATCATCTCCCATATACAATACATGCTCAAGATTAATTTTTTTAGAATCAATATAAGATTGAAGGTACTCTATTTTATTATGAGCACCTAGTGCAACATCTTCAATTCCTAGTGCCTGTAATCTAGACCTGACACCTTCATCTGTTCCTCCAGAAATTATTGAAACATTAAAACCTTGATTAAGTGCTTCTTTCATCGCGTAACCATCCTTTACATTCATAGTACGATGCATATGTCCTTCTGAGGTTATATGTAATGATCCATCTGTTAAAACACCGTCTACGTCAAAAATAAAGGTTGTGACTTTATGTAGATATTCTTTATAGCTTTTCTCCATACAAATGTTGTATTGCTTTTGTTATTGTCTCATAGACCCTTTTGTGTGTGGGATCTTTGATTAATTCTTGCTGTGTGTTGATTACGTTTAAGTCATTACGCTTAGCGGGACCAGTCTGACTTTGTTTAGGTCCATTTTGTATTGCCTTTTCTGAGGTTTTTAAAAGTAACGGGTGTAAGGTATCAAAGGGAATTTCATTTTGCTTGCAAATATCCTCTGCAATGGTATAACAATAGTTTGTAAAGTTATTTGCAAATACAGCAGCAAGGTGCAAATGCTTGCGTTGATTACTGTTTATCACTTGCACGTTATCACTAATGACATCAGCTAAAACTCTTAAAGTTTTTTCATTTTTATCATCAGCCGCCTCAATGAGTATTGGGATTTCTTTAAAAGATAACTCAGTATCTTCTTTAGAAAAACTTTGTAACGGATAAAAAACACCGGTGTGATTACTTGTATGCTTTCGCGAAAGCATTTCTGTAAAACCAGAGGTATGTACCACGAGTTGATCCTGAAAAGGTATTTTATTGTATACATTATTAATAGAATCGTCACTTACAGCAACTATTGTCACATCTGCAGGGACGAGTTGTGATATGCTCACAAGTTCACGTGTAAAATCCTTAAAAGCTTCAAGTTTTTTATGGTTTCGACCTGCAATTTGCATGACAATAACCTCATTTTTAGAGCCAAAAGCTCTTGCAAGGTGCCAAGCCACATTTCCAGTACCAATAATGTTTATGGTTGTCATATACTGCAAAAATAAGCTTTAAAGAAATAGGGTAGCGGCATTGATTAAAAGGATCAGAAATTGATAAAAAGCCTGCCAAAATATTCCCTACACTTATTCTGTGCAATTAGCATACGTAAGCATCATAGCTTTCAATTTTTATGAATGACACATTTAAGGTTATTAGAACGCTGTGGTTTATCTTTGCGCCGGTAAAATTTGCCTGTCTTATGCAAAAGAAAATCGCCTCTATTTTATTCTCTACACGCCTTCTAGGCTTATTGTTTATTGTTTACTTTGTAGCTATGGCAGTAGGAACATTTCTAGACCAAGGTCAAGAAACATCACCTACTCCATATTCTAGATATTATATATATGACGCTTGGTGGTTTACAGCTATTCATGTGCTTTTTGTTATCAACTTTATTGGAAATATCACTCGATATAACTTGCTGCGAAAAGAGAAAATCACCACACTTATTTTTCATAGTTCGTTTATTCTCATACTATTTGGAGCTGGTATTACTAGATATATTAGTTATGAAGGGGTAATGCCAATTGAGGAGGGAGCTTCAGAAAGCACTTTTTTGAGTGAGAAAACATATTTACAAGTTTTTATTGATGGAGAGCAAAATGGGCAACCTATGCGTCGTCAAATCGAAAAGGAATTGAGCTTATCTCCAAGGCTAGATAATGATTTCACTTGGACAGAGGATTTTGCGCACAGCACAACAGATAGAAATGATAAAACAAATTTCACTTTTTCATTTAATAAATTTATAGATGGCGCAGAAGATGGATTTGTTGAAGATGTAAACGGTGTGTATCACCTCAAAATAGTAGAAGCAGGTGACGGGACAAGACATGAACATTTTCTTGTAGAAGGTGAAGTGGTAAGTATTCATAATGTGCTCTATGCATTTAACGCTCCACAAGATGGTGCTGTTAATATCAATTTTGATGGAGAAAATTATACCATCAAGACTCCCTTTGGTGGTACTAATACGGTCATGGCAACTCAAACTGAAAGTATAGTAGTCGAGAACGTAGAAGCTCCTCTCAATCTTAGAGCATTGTACAATTTAGGCGGCGGTGTACAATTTGTCATTCCTGAGCCTGCTATAAAAGGTAAAACTGGAATTGTAGAAAAGGAGGTCAAAGAAAAGACTCAAGAAGATGCATTGTTTGTAAACGTGTCTGTTAATGGAGAGACTAAAACTATAGGTTTATTAGGTGGTCGTGGTTATAGTAATGATAAAAAAGAGCTACAAATTGGCGGGCATAAGCTATATCTTTCTTACGGGAGCAAGGCCTTACCACTGCCTTTTTCTATCAAATTAAACGACTTTATAGCAGAGCGCTACCCTGGAACTGAAAACAGCTATGCTTCTTTTGAAAGTAAGATTACGGTTGAGGATCCGGAGAACACGTTTGATTATGATATTTATATGAATCACGTATTAGATCATAAGGGATTTCGCTTTTTTCAAGCAAGTTTTTTTCCTGATGAGAGTGGTACAATCCTATCTGTAAGCCATGACTTCTGGGGTACTTGGGTAACCTACATTGGCTATTTCCTATTATACTTAGGATTAATGATGATTTTGTTTGATAAGGGATCACGTTTTGGAGATTTGAAAAGAATGTTGGATAAAGTAAAAGTAAAAAAATCTAAGCTGGCATTACTTTTAATTATGTTCGCTTTCGCGAAAGCGAATACAATAGTCGCACAAGAAGACATGTCAAGTGCTTCTAACGAGGTATCTAAAGGGAATGTAGTTATTCAAGACACCATTGCTACCTCCTCTGAAAATATAGGAGATATTCTAGGACTGGATAGTCACACTACAGAGACACATCAACAGACGATGCCTTCTCAAGAGGAAATCAAAAAGCTTATTGTTGAAAATGCGGTGCCAATAGCGCATGCAGAGAAGTTTGGTAGACTTATAATACAAGAAGATGGAGGCCGTATGATGCCTATCAATACTTTTTCTAGTATGCTATTACGTAAACTCAGTAGGAGTGATACTTACGAAGGATTAACCGCAGATCAAGTCATGTTGTCTATGATGGAAAATCCACAGATATGGACATTTGCAGAACTTATCTACCTCAAAAAAGGGAATGATAGTTTACGTAACGTTGTGGGCGTGCCCTCAGACAGAAAATATTTTAAGCAAATAGACTTTTTTACCCAACCTACATTTAATTACAAGTTGGCTCCTTTTCTCCCAGAAGCCTACGCAGAAATCAATCAAACAAAAATAGCAAAAGAGTTTACAGATGTAGATCAGCGCCTTGGATTATTAGATCGAACGCTGGTTAAAGAAATTTTAAAAATTTTCCCAAAACCTGATGATGCTAATAATAAATGGCTATCACCTATTGAAGTGAAAGACGCAGGCTTTAGAGCAACAGACTCTGTCATAGCAAATCAGATCTTTCCTGCATATTTATTAAGTCTTAAGAAAGGTAGAACTTCTGGAGACTATTCTGATGCGGATAAGGTTCTTGCAGGTATTGAAAAATTTCAAAGAAAGAATAGTAATGACATTATGCCCTCTGCAGAGAAGGTTGATGCAGAGATTTTGTATAACAAATACGATGTGTTTAAAAAGCTGTACTGGATGTATATGCTTGCGGCTTTCTTTATGATGATGTTTGTTATAACGGCTATTTTTAAAGAGAACAGATTTGTAAGTACAATGATTAAAATTGGCCTAGCACTTGTAATACTTCTTTTTACAATACATACTGGTGCTCTTATCTGGAGATGGTATATTTCTGGTCATGCTCCTTGGAGTGATGCCTATGAATCTGTGCTATATGTAGGATGGGCGACAATGTTCTTTGGGTTAGGTTTTGGGCGTAAAAGTATGCTCACTGTAGCGAGTACTGCGTTTGTAGCTGGATTTATATTATGGGCAGCTTCTATGAACTGGATGAATCCAGAAATCGCAAATTTACAAGCCGTACTCAATAGTTATTGGTTAATGATTCATACAGCCGTTATAGTGGCTAGTTATGGACCTTTTACGCTTGGAGCTATATTAGGACTTGTTTCTTTGTTTTTAATGATTTTCACGACAGAGAAAAATAAGAAAAAAATGGACCTTAACATTAAGGAGCTTACTATTATTAATGAAATGGCCCTTACTGTAGGGATGGTATTACTAGCCATAGGAACCTTTCTAGGGGGGCAATGGGCTAACGAAAGTTGGGGGCGTTATTGGGGTTGGGACCCTAAAGAAACATGGGCTTTGATTTCACTCATCGTCTATGCATTTGTGATCCATATGCGATTAATTCCAGGATTGAGAGGTAGATGGTTATTTAACTTTTTATCCATTCTTTCACTAGGAAGTATCTTATTCACTTATTTTGGTGTGAATTATTACTTATCAGGACTCCACGCATATCAAAGTGGAGGAGACATTGCTAGTCAAAAAATACTAATATCATTAGCGGTAATAGCTGTAATTGGGATACTTTCTTTTTGGAAATATAAAAAGCATTATAAGAAATCAAAAAGCACTAGTGTGCAAGTTGGGTAATATCTTTACTAGATTCTAACCCTAATTTTAAGTAGAGGGCGTTAGTGATGTTTTGAAGCTTTTCTTCTGTAAGATTGTATTTATGAGCGATATGATCATTGCTTAACCCTTTAGATATATCACCTAACACTTTAACTTCTATATTTTCTAGTTTATATTGGTAGATAAGAGACTCTAAATATTCGTCATTTGCATCTTGAATAATCTTGTAATTATCAAGCTCCTTAAGTCGCTCTACATACAATTTGATTCGATGTTTCATAATCACGCCGCTTGTTTGGATATTCTTTAATGAGAATAAAAGTAATACGGCAATTAGAGTAAAATTAGAAATTGCAAGAATTGAAATTCCAGTAATACCAAATTTTACTATTTCAATACCGTAGGTATGAAAAATGAATATGTCTGTAATAAAAAATAAATTAATGCTATAGACAAATACTAATGTAAGCCTTCTTATTCCTTTTGCAATAATGAGGATAAGTACCCACATGAATCCCACGGTTATTAAACCGCTTATATCAACAATTGAATAAGCATACAGGTTTCCAGATATTGCAAATATGACAAGGGCTAGAACAGATACAGAGCTCATGGAAAGCATTGCCCATTTTATCCATTGCTGGTGAGGTCTAATTCTTAAATAAAACATCATAAAACATGTGGCAGAAAGACCTACGATGCAATGTCCCACTGCTTCCAAAATTGATGACACTTCGTAAGGAAAATTAAAGAAATAAAGAATATTATCTTTTCCAATAACGCTTAAAATTATAGCCACTATGAGTACAGCAAACACTAAAAATTGAGTGTTTCTAACTATAAAAAAGAACGTAAGTGTGGCTATTAGTAGTGCAATTGCAGTTCCGTAAAATAAACCTATTCCAAGAAAACTATGCTTATCATTGCTTGCAAAACTACTTTCTGTTAATATGTGTATGGGGAAATATGCTTCTAATGGAAAGTTAGATTTTAAATATAGTGGGTATGTAAGCTGCTTATTTATTAAAAAATATGAAGGAAAACGCGTGTCATCCATAGGTTGAACAACAGTATTAGCGCTATCATATAATGTCAATCCATTTACATGGGCACTACGCATTTCTAAGATCGACCTCGGACCTATACTTTCCTTTATTTTGAACCAATAGACACCATTAGCCGCTCCTAGATTATTAGTCTTGCTATCTGTAAAATTCTTAAACTTTACATCTTCAAACGTTAAATCTCCAGTTACGTCTCTATAATAAGAATACAAGTCTAACTCATCAGTAGAGCTTGACAAAATTAAGGTCATAAAGACCACTAACAATCTCATTGTCTTACAATTTGGGAATACAATTATAAGACAATTAATGATTATAATGAACTTTTAACGGATATTTTGCGCGTTTAATCGAAAGAATAGTAGTTTGTTAACATATATTACACCATATCCTCAGGTCTTACCCATTCATCAAATTCCTCTGCAGTAACATAGCCCAGATTTACAGCTTCAGTTTTTAAGGTAGTACCGTTTGCATGAGCTGTATTTGCTATTTCTGCCGCTTTGTAATATCCTATTTTTGTGTTAAGCGCAGTAACAAGCATCAAGGAGTTTTCTAAAAGTTCTTTTATACGTGCGTGATTCGGTTCAATACCAGAGGCACAGTGCTCAGAAAATGAAACACAAGCATCTCCTATGAGTTGTGCAGATTGTAACACGTTTGCCGCCATCATCGGTTTAAAAACATTGAGCTCATAGTGCCCTTGTAAACCACCTACACTAACTGCCACGTCATTACCCATTACTTGTGCACATACCATTGTAATGGCTTCACACTGTGTAGGATTTACTTTTCCAGGCATAATAGAAGAACCTGGTTCATTTGCAGGTATTGTGATCTCACCGATTCCACTACGTGGACCAGAGGCCATAAGTCGTATATCATTAGCAATTTTATTTATGGATACCGCAAGCTGTTTGAGCGCACCGTGTGTTTCAACAAGTGCATCGTGTGCCGCTAATGCCTCAAATTTATTTGGAGCCGTTTTAAAAGGATGACCAGAAAATTCGGCCATGTATTCGGCAACTTTTTCAGAGTACCCTTTTGGAGTGTTTAGGCCTGTTCCTACGGCAGTACCTCCTAGTGCAAGTTCAGAGAGATGGTCTAATGTATTTTTTAAAGCCTTTAATCCGTGATCTAATTGAGAGACATATCCAGAAAATTCTTGTCCTAAGGTGAGGGGAGTAGCATCCATTAAATGCGTGCGACCTATTTTTACAACATCTTTAAAATCATTAGACTTTTGCTTAAGTGTGTCTCTAAGTTTTGTAACTCCGGGAATGGTGTTTTCTACAATTTTCTTATAGGCTGCGATATGCATTCCAGTAGGAAACGTATCATTAGATGATTGTGATTTGTTTACATCGTCATTAGGAGCCAGTGTCTTTTCTCCTTCTCCTATTTTTTTTCCAGCGAGTTGGTGCGCTCTATTTGCAATCACTTCATTTACATTCATGTTACTTTGCGTACCAGAACCTGTTTGCCAGATCACTAATGGAAATTGATCATCATGCATGCCTGTTAAAATCTCGTCGCATACCTGTGCAATAAGATCTCTTTTTTTTTCATCTAAGGCTCCTAGCTCACAATTAGTATAGGCAGCAGCTTTCTTCAAAATAGCAAAACCATGTACGATTTCAATAGGCATAGAAGCGGGAGCTCCTATTTTAAAATTGTTACGAGAACGTTCTGTTTGTGCACCCCATAATTTATCTGCAGGTACTTGTACCTCACCCATTGTATCTTTTTCAATTCTATATGCCATTGTTGTCGATTTTTATTTTGATGAAACAAATTTAAGGATTTGTCCTCTTTTTTCATCGTTGATAAGCTGTCAATAAATCTGTTTTTTATCTTGCATCACATCAACATTATCAATTATCTTTGCTTCAAATACAAAAGACACAATTCATGTTTGATTTTGACCAATATTTAGGTTTTCTTGCATTCTTAACAATCCTTACAATCGGATTCTGGTTAATGATATTCTTGCTTACTTTCGTAATTCCTTACTGGGTAGGTGGTTCATTTATTGAATTTATGAAAGAAAAGCGTGAGGAACGCAGACTCAAAAGAGAAGCAGCAAACAGATAAGCATATATCGCTTTCGCGAAAATTTAAAACCTCCAATGGCTAGCTGTCACTGGAGGTTTTTTAATGCCTTTTCCTTACGTAATTTATTTATAGCAAAGCCTACATACGACCAGTGTCTGTATTAAAAATAGATATTGCTTTCGCGAAAGCAAAAAAAAAGGAGTTCCATTGCTGAAACTCCTTTTAGAATTGGTTGATTAGTTAGCATTTATTGCTTCACATCCTTAAGATCGATTTCGTTCCCATCTTTATCTAACATTTTTACTTCATCGAAGCCCATGTCTTTAAATTGAGAAAATTGGGTAGCAGCATCCCCTACCACGAGGTACGCCATTTTATCTTCATCAAGATATTTATTGGCCAGTGTTTTATGCTGTTCTAGAGTCATATTACGTATTACATCTTCTTCCTTCTCTATATAATTACTGTCAAGGTCGTAAGCAGATCGTTCTTGTAACATTCCCAAGAGCGCAGATTGTGTTTCAAAACGACGAGCGTTTGATTTGATTAAGGCATTTTTTGTAAAGGCTAAGTCTTCTTCAGAAATACCTTCTTTGTACTTGTTAATCTCATCCTTAAAAATCTGAACTGATTCTCCAGTAGTATTAGTACGTACACTTGAGGAAGCTGTAAAAGTTCCTGGGATTTTTGAACCGCTAAAACGAGTTCTAGCACCATAAGTATACCCTTTTTCCTCTCTAAGAACCATATTTACAGCACCAGAGAAAGATCCTCCTAATTTGTAATTCATCACCTCTGCAGGGTAGAAGTCTTCACTTGTTCTTGGAAGACCTATGTAACCAATATTAATTACAGATTGCTTAGCATTAGGAATATCTACAAAAAGGAGTGAGGATTTATCACGCTGTTCTTTAACTGGAAATTCTGGAATGGTCACATCCTTAGCTTTCCACTTATCTTCAAGATCTGTGAGAGCAGAAAGTGCTGTGTCTTTATCAATCTTACCTACTACATGAAAACGACTTATAGACGGTGAGAAATTTGTCGCATAAAAATCTTTAAGATCTTGCATGGTGATTGCACTTACTGAGGCTTCAGTACCGCTGGTAGGGTAGCTAAAGATATGATCATCCCCATAAAGTACTTTATTGTATACATTACGTGCTACTGTATTCGGGTTTGCTGCAGATCGTTTAATGCCATTAATGGTAGCAGTTTTGATACGTCCTAGCTCTTCTTCATCCCAGCGAGGCTCTAATAGAATCTCTTCTACTAAATCCATGGTCTTATCAAAATTTCGCGTAAGCGTATTTCCCTGTATTACAATTGACTCTCGGGTAGTATACATATTTATACTAGCGCCTAGTAGTTCAATGGCCTCTTCAAGCTCTTCTGGAGTTTTTGTAGCCGTACCTTCCATCATGATATCTGTCATGAGATTTGCTACACCGTTCTTTTCCATATTGTCTAGTAAATGACCACCATCCATCACTAGGCTGAAATTTACAGTAGGTATCTCATCTTGAGATATTCCGTACACTTTCATATCGTTAGAGAGTGTCGCTTCCCATGCACTAGGCACTTTAAGGGCAGGTGCTTTTCTAGTTGTTGGAGCCACAGAACGGTCAATTTTAGAAGGTGTTTTTGCAACTGTAGCAACAGCATCTTCTACTTTTTTCTCTACATTTTCTTTAATTTCCTCCTCTACAACAGCTGCTCTGGTAGAGTTTTCTACAATAAGATCAAGTTCTCCCTTAGGAACAAAACTCGTTTGTACAAAGGGCTTATTCTTAATGTAGGTATTAAATACGCGCATTACATCTTCTTTAGTAACCGCTTTGATGTTTTCGATATCTTTTTCTATAAAATTAGGCTCACCAGCAAATACATTGTAATTAGCTAGCTGAAAAGCTTTTCCATTTACACTGCTTATACCGTTATAAAATTGTGTTTCTAAACCTGCCTTAATACGCTCAATATCTCGATCTGTAGCTCCTTCAGCTTCAAACTTTGCAATGGCTTCGTCTACACCTGCCTCTACTTGGTCGAGATCTACTCCACTATTTGCTGTGATAATGATATGAAACTCACCAGCTAACTCTTGACTATTATTATAGGCTAGTGTTCTTGAGGTTAAGTCTTTTTCTTTTACAAGTACTTTATAAAGCGGTGCTTTTTTTCCACTTGAAAGAATCTCTGATAAAAAATCCAGCGCATACGCGTCATCCGTATATTGCTCTACTGTGGCATATACTCTATGGAGTTGTGGCGCTTGTGCAAAATTATCTTCGTGGTATAGTTTTTTAGTCTCAGAAATGGTTACTGGTTGTGGCTCAAGAGGAGTGACTTCTTGTCTTCTCTTAATTTCCCCAAAATACTTTTCAACCAGTTTTTTTGCTTCTGCAGTATCAAAATCACCTGCAAGAACTAAGGTCGCATTGTTAGGCCCGTAAAATTTATCGTAAAACTCTTTTACATCCTCTACTGTAGCATTTTGAAGATCTTCTAGTTCTCCAATTACTTGCCAGTTATACGGATGCCCTTCTGGATATACATTTTTATCTAATACCCAGCTTGTATGACCATACGGGTTGTTGTCAACACGTTGTCTTTTTTCGTTCTGTACTACTTCCTGTTGATTGTAAAAAGCAGATTCTGTCACCGTGTTGATAAGGAACCCCATACGATCAGATTCTAACCACAGGACTGTTTCTAAGGCATTGTTAGGCACTACTTCGTAATAAACGGTTCCATCTTTCCATGTACCGCCATTTAAGGTTCCTCCAGCATCTTGTACTAATTTAAAGAATTGATCTTGAGGTACATTTTCAGACTCTTGAAAGAGCATGTGCTCAAAAAGGTGAGCAAATCCAGTACGTCCAGTTTTTTCACGGTTAGAGCCTACTCCATACTGTATGGCTAACGACACAATAGGATCGCTACTGTCCTTGTGTAGGATCACATCTAGCCCATTTTCTAATTCATACTTTTCGTAATCAATGGATAGATCTGCTTCTTCTGCGATTGCAACATCTTTGTCTCCCGCACAAGAGGTCATGGTCAATAAACCGGCAGCGACTACCAGTCCTAAATAGTTGAATTTCATTTGTTTTTATGTTTTTTTGATTGTATGCATCTAAGATAAGGTGCAGTAGGTCTTCTATTCTTAAAAATCTGTTAAGGAATGTTAGAATCTGTTAAAATATAATAGAGGTGGCTTCAGTAGCCTTAGTGAAAGCTCTTCCATATAGTTCTGTAAAGAATCATATATCGTGGGAGTAACATAAAGCTGTAGCACCTGTGATTAAGAGGTTTCTAAATAGCTTTTCATTTTTTGCTTACTCGGGTCTTGTTTAAATCACATTTCCTGGTCGTACAATTTGTGAGAAGTAAGTAATTTTACATGAAGATGACCCAAGGAGATATTTATCTATGAAGAAGCTCAAGAAACCGTTGATTGTACTATTTATTATCGGAAATTTATACGCCATACTATCAGGGGGATTGTTTTTCTTTCAAGACAATCTATTATTCCACCCACAGCCATTACCTGAGGACTATACGTTTATATTTGACACCCCCTTTAAAGAAGTTTGGTTATCGGGAAGTGATGGAGCCTCCTTACACGGGATTCATTTTCCTGTAGAAAACGCTAAGGGAGCACTTTTATATTATCACGGGAATGCGGGCAGTCTAGCGCGGTGGGGCGAGATTGTACAGTACTTTGTAAAGCAGGGGTATGCTGTCGTGGTCATGGACTACAGGCAATTCGGTAAAAGTAGCGGCTCATTATCTGAACAATTGCTTTATGAAGATAGTCTAGCATGGTATGACTTTGTAAAAAAAACCTATCCTAATCAAGCAATTACGGTATATGGTCGCAGTTTAGGTACTACTTTTGCTACGTACGTAGCCTCACAAAATAGGGTAAAGCAATTAATTTTAGAAACACCGTTCTATAGCATACAAAATGAGGCCAGCACAAGGTTTCCTTTTTTACCCGTAAAACGCCTACTTAAGTATCGTTTCCCTACGTTTGAGTTTATTAATAAGGTAAGCGCACCTATTCTTGTGTTACATGGTACAGAAGATACGGTAGTAGATTACACGCACGCAAAGCGGTTATATGAAGGAATAGAAAGTAACGAGAAAAGACTGGTGACTATTCTAGGAGGGGGGCATAACAACCTTATAGAATTTGACACGTATACAAACACCATAGAAGCTACTCTTTCAAAATAAGGCAAAAAGAAACCCGATATTTTCATATCGGGGATCTAACCAACCAAAGTTGTCTATCAAATGTGACTAATACTTCTCAGTATCTTTATTTTTTGATTTCATTTTCTTCTTCTCCTTCATAGCCTTCATCTTCTGAGCCTTCATATCTTTCATTGAGCTCATCTTCGTAGGCTTCATCTTATACGTAACGGTTGTTACAATATCATCTTCATCATTATATTTTTCAGAAATCATATTTCCATTTTCATCAAAGTAACTTACAGAAATCCCGTCTGCTGTTTTTGTTAGATAAGTATCACCCTTAGAGAGTCTACGCATCGTTCCATACTGAGACTTATCGTTTTCACGAGTTCTCATGATGGTATATCCATTATCATTTTCTTCTAACATGAAGTCAGTATCATTATACGTATAGGTTACTTCACGCATCACTAGTGTTCTACCGCGCTCTTGGACTTGATTTTCCTGACCTTCCTGTCCTGGGGCAATTTTTACCGGTGTAAGTTGTGTCTCTTTTGTCGTTTTGTAAACAGTTTCATTTCCTAAAGAAGACTTTACGGTCGTTCTTACTGTTTCTGTTTTCTCTATTTTTTCTTGTGCTTGTGCAACTCCTACTGTTAATAACGCAAATGCTGCCGTATAAAATATTTTTTTCATTGTCTTATGTTTTAAAGTGCTACAAATGTAAACGCAACTTTTGTTAAGTAGGTATAACCCTATGGTAACACTTTACTAAAATTTACAATAGGAGCGAGTGATTAACTTAAATTAACACAAGTTTCAGCTGTTTTGTGCTTTCTGATCTTTAGTCACACAAATCTGAAAATTAGAATTATCTTTGCACACCAAAAAAAGAACCGTGAATTTATGTATTTACGCTTTCGCGAAAGCGTACTAACACACATTATCATATGAAAGCCGGAATTGTAGGATTACCAAACGTAGGAAAATCAACCCTTTTTAACTGTTTGTCAAATGCCAAGGCACAAAGTGCAAACTATCCGTTTTGTACGATAGAGCCAAATGTGGGTGTGGTAAATGTACCAGATCCTCGTCTTGAGAAGTTAGAAGAATTGGTAAGCCCAGAAAGAGTTGTACCAGCAACGGTAGAGATTGTTGATATTGCAGGACTGGTGAAGGGAGCAAGCAAAGGAGAAGGCTTAGGGAATCAATTCTTAGGAAATATACGTGAGACAGATGCGATACTGCACGTGTTACGTTGTTTTGACAATGACAATATTGTACACGTAGATGGTAGTGTAGACCCTATACGCGATAAGGAGACGATTGATATTGAGTTACAGCTAAAAGATCTTGAAACGACAGATAAAAAGCTAGAGAAAGTAAAAAGAGCGGCACGCACAGGTAATAAAGAAGCACAGGCAGAAGAGGCAGCCCTTTTAAAAATAAAAGAAGGTCTTGAGGCGGGTATTTCTGTACGCGCCATTGAGATTGATGACGATACACGTGAGGAATTCGTAAAACCTTTACAATTTATCACGGACAAGCCTGTGATGTATGTATGTAACGTAGATGAAGATGGTGCTGTAGATGGTAATGCATACGTCGCTCAGGTACGTGAGGCGGTAAAAGATGAAAATGCAGAGGTGATCGTTCTTGCCGTAGGTACAGAGGCAGATATTACCGAACTAGACGACTATGAAGAGCGCCAGATGTTTCTTGCAGATATAGGTCTAGAAGAGCCAGGTAGTGCAGTCTTAATACGCGGAGCTTACAAATTACTGAATCAGCAGACTTATTTTACTGCAGGGGTTAAGGAAGTACGTGCATGGACGGTAAACATTGGAGCCACTGCACCACAAGCTGCTGGAGTCATTCACACAGATTTTGAAAAAGGTTTCATACGCGCAGAGGTCATTCAGTATGAAGATTTCGTCTCTTACGGAAGTGAAGCAAAAGTACGTGAGGCCGGAAAGCTTGGGGTGCAGGGAAAAGATTATATTGTAAAAGATGGAGATGTTATGCACTTCCTCTTTAACGTCTAGCAGACCGTGATAAAATATATAAAAAAAGCCTTTCTGTTATAGAAAGGCTTTTTTATTGGTTCTCGTTACAAGCTAGTAATCAAGTATAACAAAAGACTTCAACATGTTTGAGATTTTGTCTGATGTCTTTACATCTACTGAGTGTTTTTTTAAGTATGATTTTAAACTATTAAGTTGCTCACTATTCTGTAGTGTTTGAAATCTTGAACTGTACTGGGCAAATAGGGGCGTTTGGGAATCCCTGTGTACAATTTCAAAAATTTTATGGTGCCTAGGATCGTTCTTAATGTGATTTTCATAAAGGTCTAGCACTTTTTCTTTTTCACCCTCAAGTACTTGGAAGAAATTATCTAGGGAATTAAAAATAAAGCCAGATATTCCGATTTTATTATTCAATTCGGTTGCTTTTTCACAAATCTCTTTTACATGGTGAATAGGTAGGTCTTCTTTTGCCTTACTAAAATAGCAGATAGTGTATTGGGATGTCATAGTTTTTCTTTTTCAAGCTAAACATACGTGCTCACATTTGTTTTGTTTGCCGTGATACAAGATAATCGTGCCGTTATCGCAAAATGGTAGGGGAGAGTGCTATTATTAAGTTGTTGATAGTGAGTAAGGTGTTTTAATAACTAAAATTTTATTTAAAATTGTGTTCTAATTTTTTGTCATAATTAGAAAAGCAGTGTATATTTGCACCCGCATTCAGGGAATACCTGATGAGGCACTCAAGGAGAAATGGCAGAGTGGTCGAATGCGGCAGTCTTGAAAACTGTTGAGGGTCACACCTCCGGGGGTTCGAATCCCTCTTTCTCCGCAAAAGAAACCCGCAACGTATGTTGCGGGTTTTTTGTTGTATCCCTAGCCCCAAGCGCGCTTGGAAGGCGTAGGGATACAACAAAAAACTCAACGAGCAGCGCTCGTTGAAGGTTTCATGCTTGCCCAGGATTCCCTCTTGGGATCACCGCAGGTAATCCCTTTCTAATTTTTATCAATTACTACTAGTCAAGCTAGGCTTGAAAGTAGGGGTAGAAAACAAAAACCCAACGAGCAGCGCTCGTTGAAGGTTTCATGCTTGCCCAGGATTCCCCCTTGGGATCACCGCAGGTAATCCCTTTTCTATTTTCACCAATTAATTATTTGTAATCTCCGCTTGAAAGTAGGGGTAGAAAAAAAAACCCAACGAGCAGCGCTCGTTGAAGGTTTCATGCTTGCCCAGGATCACCCTCTGGGATTATCGCAGGTAATCCTTACTATTTATAGAACTTAATTGTAAAGTAACCTCCGCTTGAAAGTAGTGATAGAAAACAAACAACCCAACGAGCAGCGCCTGTTGAAGGTTCTATGCTTGCCTAGGATTCCCCTCTGGGATCACAGCTGGTAATGCCTCTTTCTCCGCTATTAAAGTTGTCATGCATATACTTCAAAAAATTAAAATCTTCCAAATTTAACTTTTGAAAATTTATCTAATTGGACATTGTCAAATCTCCAATGTTATGATGATGGTAGTGGAAATAGAGAAAACAATAAGTATAAGTTTAGCTCACTACACTCATCTTGAGGTATGAGATCTTCAACTTCAATTAGAACAATTGCAAACTGATGGATGTTGTGTGGAAGAAATTCTAGTGTAACAAAATACCCATCAATGGGTATTTTTAATTTACATAAATAATTTAACTTTAGATAATTATTATTAACCATCAAATTTTTTAGAATGAAATTAAAACTACTATTTACAAGTATAGTCTTCTTTCTCTTTATTGGTTTTGTTTCAGGACAAGAACGAAAAAGTAAAATCGAAAAATTAAGAGAAGAATTAGAATTAAAAGGAACTGCTAAACGCAAAAGAGTTATTGATACCTCATCGACTTTTATACCTAAAACTGATGGGATTGAGACAACAATAATTACAATTAATCTTTCTTCCCCAGACAAAAACAGTATTACTCATTCGGGTGGAAAAAAAAGATTGGTTGTCTCCAATAAAAATCCACTTGCCATAAAATTAATAAATGGTAATCCACTTAAGTACGATTATAAGCTGACTTATAATAAGATTGATATTTTCGGAACAGATAATTTCTCTATTGTAAAGCCGGAAGAAAGTTCTCAAACAGAACAACTGGTTAGTGAAACTCTTATCGGGGATGTAGACGAAGAAAAATTTAAAGAAGATTTAGAAGAAGCAGAAACTGTAATTTACGAATTATCAGAGTCAGTTAATGAATTTATTACTTTGAAAGAAAGTCAGGACATACTAAATTTTGATAAATTCAAACTTCAAAGATTGTATTTCACAGAAGTTATAAAACCACTTAAAAAGGATTTATTAAATCTTGAACAAAGCCAAGGTTTGCTCAAAAATTCAGCAGATTATGATAAAAGAATGCTTGATTTATTTGAGGTATTAGTTAAACTGGATAAAAAGATACAACTCCTTTATACCATAAGTAGCCCATCCTACTTATTACCAATAGATTTGAATGGGGATAATATTGATTACGTAGAAATTCAATTAACACGACAAGAAAAAGGTAAAAGTAGCAAAACACCAGAGTTATATACATATAAGATATGGCTTCAAGGTGGCTTGAAAATAGACGTTAGTGGTGGTGGATTTATTACATCATTATTTGATAAAGAGTACAGAACAACTCAGAATGCCGATGGTACAATGAGTACCATAAGCGAGATAGATAACGGCGAATATGATTTTGGTTTTGGTGCATTGGTAAATATATCACCTAGAGGTGGCACTTGGATACGACCTACATTTAACTTTGGAACTATATTAACAAGCAATCAAAAATTCCAAATTGTTACGGGTGCAGGGATAATATTGGGTAAAAATGAAAGGTGGCTAATTCACGGTGGCTTGACAATGGGTCAGGTCAATGAGTTAGATGATAATTTTCTTGCAGATGGAGCCACACCATATGATTTAGGCTCGGATAATACGGTACCAACGACTGATAAATTTGGCTTTGGTCACTTCTTCGGGATAACTTACAACTTTAGTAAGCCAAAGTCTAATGAAGTAAATTAAATCTAAAGTAAAAAAAACAATTGGGGTTTATAATTGTATATATTATTCACTGATATTTTACTGTAAATAAATCCTCATTTTCAATTGAAATGTAAGTTTTTCAGTATTACATATCAAATATAATTTGGTGAATATAATAGCGGAATCAGAAAAAGGTTACCACGAGTTACTTACAAAAATTATTAATGAAGCACCTCCTTATGCACTCCCTTTCTATAGCAGCTTTCTTTACCTAGGTATCGCGGATTACCGTGTTTTTCTGACCAGAAACCTTCTAGTAAGTCTTTGGTGATGCATTGATAGACGACGACACCTTTATAGATAGTCTCGTCATCGCCCTCATAATTAAAATTAATCACCAGAATGTTATTCTTAAAAAAACCAGTTCCTTGTTGGCGCTGATCACCACTTATGAGCCAAGTAGCAATAATTCTTTTGTTTTCATCTAGCGCTAGTGTGAGTTCGCCCTCATAGCCTGCTGAATCTAGGCTTTGGTTGCTTCCTGTGGTGGTGTATGTGCCCGCTAAGTCTTCTATGGTCATTGGGTGGTGTTAGGTTTGATGGTGAAAAGTAGTTATATAATTTTTCTTTGTTGAAAAATAGGCATTAAAATACAATTTGAGAGTACATAATGATTGTTTTGTGCTTGGTAAGTGTGGCTATTACTGATTATTTCATACTATTATTTAAGTTTAAATTTTACTTCTAATTTAAGTTTATATTAAATTTATTTCTAATAGTGCGGATCACCGTAACGTTAGGAAAAATAGAATATATAACTTGTATTTTTAAAGCTTAAATCTCGTTCAATTTAATATATGAATCACGATCAATTAAAAAACTTAGAAGACAAACTCTGGAACTCTGCAAACGCTATGCGTGCACATGGTGGATTAAAAGCATCTGACTATGCGGTACCAGTTTTAGGTCTAATCTTCTTAAAGTTTGCCGAAAATAAATATAGTCAGCACGAAGCTAAAATTTTAGCAGATTATCAAAAAGATAAGGGCACACGTATGGAACGCACTATACAAGAAGTGGCGCTGGCTACTTGTGGTTTTTACTTGCCAGAAAATGCTAGATACGATCATTTATTGAAGTTGCCAGGAAACAAACGAGCAGAAGCATTACGTGATGCTATGAAAGGTATAGAAAAGTACCAAGATGCTAAATTTCAAGATGTATTACCTACAGAGGCGTATTTTGAGATAGAAAAAAAGAAAGACGATATTTTACCTGAACTATTAAAATCGTTCTCAGACATTCCTAAAGATGCTTCTGGAGATATATTTGGTAAAATTTATGAATACTTCCTTGGTAAATTTGCCATGAGCGAAGGACAAAAAGGAGGTGAGTTCTTTACGCCAACGTCTGTAGTACGTTTTATTGTAGAACTTATAGAACCTTACAAAGGTAAAATTTATGATCCTGCTTGTGGTTCTGGTGGTATGTTTGTGCAATCTGCCGATTTTATTGCACACGAAGGTCACGACCTAAACGATATCTATGTCTACGGACAAGAATACATGGGAGAAACCGTGCGTTTGGCTAAAATGAACTTATTAGTACACAATTTACGTGGTGAAATTACAGAAGCCAACTCTTACGATAGCGATCCTTATGATGGCTTTGGTAAATTCGACTTCGTAATGGCAAATCCACCATTTAACGTAAAGTCTGTAAAAGAAAGTACGGTTAAAAACGATGAGCGTTTTTACAAATATGGTTTACCAAAAAACAAGGGTAAGAAAGATGATAAAATAAGTGATGCCAATTATTTATGGATATCACTCTTTGCTACCTCATTAAACAAAAATGGAAGGGCTGGCTTTGTAATGCCTAACTCAGCTTCTGATGCTCGAAACTCAGAATACGATATTCGTAAAAACATCGTAGATTCTGGGATTGTAGATTGTATGGTGAGTATGCCAACCAATATGTTTTTAACGGTAACTCTTCCTGCTACTTTATGGTTTTTCGATAAGCAGAAAGTGAATACAGAGCGTAAAGACAAAATATTGTTTTTAGATGCGCGTAACGTATATAACCAAATAGATAGAGCCCATAGAGAGTGGACTCAAGAAAATCAACAAAATTTAGCAGCTATAGTACGTTTGTACCGTGGTGAAACTAACCGCTATTTACAGTTAATTGATACCTATATAAAAGCAGCAGACCAAGCTGAAATTAAAATTGAACCTGCTAAGGAAGCATTAGTCTTACAAATTGAGAAGGTGATAAAAAGCCTGAAAAAGCACATTGAAGAAACAAAAGACAGCAAGCGCACACCTGCAAAAACCAAAGCTTTAAAAGAAACCAATTTCTTTAACCTAATAGAAAACTTTAAGCGCACTACGCCTCAAGCAAATAAAGAGGTGTTAAATAACCTAGCACACCCTATAAAAAGTACGCAAAGAGATAACGAAGAGCAATTGCAAGTAGCAGAACATTTACAATGGAATGTTGCACAAAACAAGCTTGAAAGTGATGCTTTAAAACAAGATGTAAATACCCTTTTAGAACTTTACAAAATAGCAGACAAAAACCTGAAACTTAAAACGGATAAAGTTTGGAGTAACTACGATTTAGTGAAAGCTGATAAAAATTTAGAAGAAGCATTACAACTATATTTAGAATCCACAGAGTATGCTGCCTATTGGGTTACAAATATCTATTGGCTACAATCACGTTTTCCAGAAGCAAAATATGAAGATGTGGTAGGTTTATGTAAAATGGCTGATAGAACTGAATATGTTGAAGAACAAGATTATTCTTTAAATGCAGGACGTTATGTTGGAGTGGAGATTGAAGAAATCTCAATGTCAATTGAAGAATACACCACATTTCTAAAAGAGAAAAATCTCAAATTTAAAAGACTTGGAGAAGAATCACTAGGACTGGAAAATAAAATTGAACTAAACCTAAAGTCTTTGCTGTATGAAATTAACTAAAACGACTTTAGATCAATTAGGGTTTGTCGGGAGAGGACGGTCTAGACATAGACCTAGAAATGATCAATCATTATTCGGTGGAAAATACCCGTTTATTCAAACAGGCGAAGTAAAAGCTGCAAACTTATATATAAATGATTTTAAAGAAACCTATAACGATAAAGGTTTAGCTCAAAGCAAACTTTGGGAAGAAAATACTTTACTAATAACTATTGCTGCAAATATTGCAGATACCGCTATTTTAAAAATACGAGCTTGTTTTCCAGATAGTATTGTTGCTTTTATTCCTAAAGAAAGAGTTTCTGATGTAAAATATGTTAAGTATTATTTAGATTTCATTCAAATTGAATTAAAAGCTATTTCTCAAGGAACTACTCAAGATAATATGAGCCTTGATAAATTATTAAGCAAGCCTATTTACGTGCATTCATTTGAAGAACAAAAAAAAATAGCCTCCATCCTTTCTGCTTATGATGATTTAATAGAAAACAACAACCAACGCATTACACTTTTGGAAGACATGGCAGCCGAAATCTACAAAGAATGGTTTGTACGTTTTCGGTTTCCTAATTATCAAAACACCAATTTTTTAGATAAAGAGGGTAATGAAGTAGCACATGGTACAAAAGGTGGGATTCCTGAGGGGTGGGAGAAAAAGGCAGTTAAAGATATTGTTGGAAATTTTAAAGACAAATACAAGGAAGAAGAACATTCACATCTAGGAATATTTGACTTGTCTAGAATGCCTAGAAAAAGTCTTGTTGTACCACAATTTGGAGATTCCAATGAATTAGAATCCTCAAGAATAATTTTCAAAGAGAATGATATTTTATTTGGTTCAATTAGATCTTATTTTCATAAAGTAAGTTCCGCTAATAAAAAAGGGATCACTAATGTTTCAGTTTTAATTTTCAGACCTAAAAAAGAGATTTACAGAAGCTATTCTCTTTTTACATTTTTTAGTAATCACTTCATTAATTGGTCGGTTAACTTTAGTAATGGAACTAAAATGCCTACGATTTCTTGGAATGAAGTTCAAAATTATTCAATTTATAAACCTTCTGATGATTTATTAGAATATTTTGAAGAATTGGTTTTCCCAATGATTAAAGAAATACACACTTTATCTGATAAAAATATAGTGCTTCAAGAAACCAGAGATTTATTATTACCACGTTTAATTAGTGGTAAGTTGAGTGTGGAGGGTTTGGAGGTTGGAGAGATAGATATGAATATGGCTGCGGAGCCAGGTACAGTCTATGAAACAAAGAAGTAACACGTTTTTATTATCAGCGGCTTTTAAAGAAGCTATGAATCTAGAGCAATTGCAGAATGCCACTGCTTTATACTATCAGAGTTTTAAAACAAATAAGTTTACGATTCCAAAAAAAGATACGTTGGCTTTCATGCTATTTGCCAAAAGAGCTAGAATAACATTTGGGCCTTATCAAGACATAACTTTTTACGAGATTAGTAATCGTATTTATTCAGATTTAGTATTACTAGAAACAGCAAGATTGTTGTTTGGAAAGTTTCATGTAAAAAGCGTAAAACTAAAGCTGAGTAATCATGCTGGAGATGATATCGCGGTAATAGACAAGGATAATAAAGTAATTATAGGTGAAGCATTTAATACAGCACCTACTTATTTTCAACAAAAAATGAGAAGTGATTTGAGAAAGTTTAGTGACAATAAAAAAGGCATTATAGCTTTTAATAAAACAGCACTTTTAGGTCATGAAAACTGGTTTCAAGGTAAAAAAAGTCAGTTTCCTAATATCACTTTTATTTTGTGTGAAGATGAGAACATAAACTCACTAACAAATGGATTATAAATCAACAGTAAGCGACATTTTTAGTCCGCGTAAAAACCTATTTGCAGTACCCAATTACCAAAGAGCTTATTCTTGGGAAAGAGACAAGCAAATAAAACAGTTTTTTAAAGATATTAAAGAGCATCCAGCATCTGTAAAACAATATCATTTAGGTCATTTCTTATTTGAAGAAGACGAGCATAACAAAAACAAATTTTGGATTATAGATGGTCAGCAAAGACTTACTACTGTAGTTGTATTTTTAGCTTGTGTGTATAACAAACTAAAAGATATTGAAGCTTATAACAATGTAGCTACTAATATTTATAATGAATATTTAGTAAATACAGATAGCAACCAAAAATATTGCACAGTAACCTATGATAATAATTTTTTTGAAAATATCGTTATCAGACAAGTACAAGATAAAGCAGATACCAAATCTAGAAAACGAATTTTAGAAGCATTTGAGTTTTTTACTTCCGAATTAAACAAAAAAGAAGTTTCCATTGAAGATATTATATATTGGAAAGATTTAATTGAAAATGCTAAAATAACTACAGACTCTGTTTCAGATAAAGCAGAAGCTACACAATTATTTACATTTCAGAACGACAGAGGAAAAGACTTAACCGAGTTAGAGAAGTTGAAGTCATTTTTAATGTTCAATATTTATTTAGATTGTACTATTTCAGGTAAAAACCCTAACAGTGATATAACGTATATTGAAAAGGAATTTGAGACCATTTATCAGTCATTAGAACTCATAAAAATAGCTGATGAAGATCAAATTCTAAATTATCATACCATTGCATTTGTTTCAAATAATGATACCTCATTAGAACGTGTAAAAAAGGAATTAAAAAAACAAGACAATAAAAGTAATTGGATTAAAGACTTTTCGGTTGCTTTAAAAAAGAGTTTTTCAAGCGTAGTTGCTATCCAAAGATCTAAAAACAAAGAAAGTTTATTAGGCGATGTTTTGTATTTAGATCAATACAACGCTTTTCCTTTAATTTTAAAATTATTCCACTTTCACGATATAGAAAACTTTAGAAAATCACTTCGTTTAATTGAAATAATTTTATTTAAAATGGAGTACACTGTTGGTAATTATAGAACAAATTTGTTACATAAAATTGCCTTAGATTATAATAGTGATATAATAATATTAGAAAATTCTTTATTGCATTATGCAAATCATGGATTTAAGGGCTATTGGAATTTTACAGGGGATTTTGAGCGTAGTTTAGACGGCAACTATCACTATTTCAAATCTACACGGTATTTACTATGGAAATACGAGAATGATTTAAGAGCGAGTCATGAAATACGTGAGCCAGCAATGAGTTATAACGATTTTGCAAATACCTATGGTAAATTTAAATATCAAAATACTTTAGATCACTGGACACCACAAAAACCAGATGAGTTGGAATACTCAAAAGAGTTTAACGAAAAATATTTAAACAACATAGGGAATTTAGTCTTAGCAACTAGAAGTAGAAACTCAAGTGATAGTAATAATTTACCAGAAGAAAGATCTACTAGCTCGGTTTTAATCCAAAGACAGAAATTAGAACCTTTCAAAGAAAATTGGACTGAAGTTGAAATAAAAAAACGACAAGATGATATTGTAATTTTTGCTAAACGTTACTGGAATCCGAATACAATTTAAAATTAGTTTATGGCATTTATAAACGAATCACATATAGAAGAAGCAGATATTCAATTTTTTGAACTAATGCTAGGTTATACTCATAAGGATGCTTGGGAGAAAAAACTTATTGGTAGAGACAGCCTAAAAGATGTAGTTTTAAAAGAAGATTTAAGAACTGCATTAATGAGACTAAATGATACGTTACCAAATGAATGTATAGAATTTGCAATAGATGAGTTGTCTAAAAGTAGAGCAAGTTTAACGCCTGTTATTGCTAACAAAGAGGTTTATAATTTAATTAAAAAGGGTGTTCCAATATCTTATCAAAATAAGGAAGGAAGAGAAGAAAATGGCTATGTAAAAGTATTGGATTTTGAAAAAGAAAAGAATAATGATTTTTTAGTAGTTTCTCAATTAAGTATAGAATATTTACAAACCGAAAATATTACCAGAAGACCAGATTTATTACTATATGTCAATGGATTACCGTTAGTAATGATTGAACTTAAAAACGCAACTGAAAAAGTAAAAGGTGGTTATGACATAAACTTAAGACGTTATAAAAGAGACATACCTCAGTTATTTTGGTACAATATGTTAGTCTGTATTTCTAACGGTATTCAAACTAGGGTTGGCTCGTTTAATGCACCATGGGAGCATTTTTTCTCTTGGGTAAAATTAGAAGACACAGCAATATCAAACAGTCAATTAACACGGTTAGAGGTAGAGGCTAAAAGTTCGTCATCTAACACACGTTTAAGCTTAAAATTGTTTGGAGAAGGTTTATGCACAAAAGCTAATCTATTGGATTATTTTGAAAACTTTGTATTGTATCATAAAAACAAGGTGAAGATTATAGCAAAAAATCACCAATATTTGGGAGTTAATAATGCTATAGAGTCTTTGCTACACAAAGAAGATAATAAAGGGAAGTTAGGTGTCTTTTGGCATACACAAGGTTCAGGAAAATCATATTCCATGATTTTCTTTTCTCAAAAGATAGAACGTAAAGTACCCGGTAATTGGTCCTTTTTAATTGTGACGGATAGAACTGATTTAGATAGTCAAATTTATCGAAATTTTCAAGAGACAGAAGTTGTTTTAGAAACTAAAGAACAGAAAGAAAACTATTACAGACCTAGTAGTAGAAATAAGCTAAGAGAATATTTAGAATCAAACAGATCTTACGTCTTTAGTTTAATACACAAGTTTGGGATAGAGAAAGGGAAAACCTATCCAAAGCTTACAGAGCGTGACAACTGGATTGTAATTGTAGATGAAGCACATAGATCACAATATAAAGGTTACGGAGAAAATATGCGTATTGCATTACCAAATGCACAATATATAGCATTCACAGGCACACCTCTGCTACGAAGTGAGTTGACTAAAGATTGGTTTGGCCCATATGTGTCAGAATATAACTTTGCACAAAGTATAGAAGATGGAGCCACAGTGCCATTATATTATAAAAAATCGGTTCCAAGAGTAGAACAGATTAATGAAGATTTGGTAGGTGAAGCTGCAGAGATTTTAGAAAATGAAAACCTTACTGAAGAGCAAAAGAAAAAATTAGATAGAGAATATTCTACTTTATTACAAGTAGTGCGTCGAGAAGACCGTTTGCAAGAAATTGCAAAACATATAGTACAACATTATCCGTACCGTTTAGATGTTTTAAATGATGAAAAACAGCGCAAACCCATGAAAGCAATGGTCGTTTGTATTGATAAGTTTACTGCAGTTAGAATGTATGATTTTGTGCAATTAGCACAAAAAGAAGAAATCAAAGACTTAAGAAAGAAAATTGCTAGAGAACGAGATTCCGAAATAAAAGAACGCTACAAACAAGCAATAACATTTATGGAGGAAACTAAAATGTCTGCAGTAGTCAGTCAGGAAGGTTCTGATAACGAAGAAAAAGAAGTCTTCGAGAAAGAGGGACTTAATATTACACCACACAGAAAGTTAATGGATCATCCAGATGAAGATGGTCGTAATATTGAAGATTATTTTAAAGACCCTAATAGTGAGTATCGTATAGTCTTTGTAACCGCTATGTGGTTAACAGGTTTTGATGCTCCTGCAGTATCTACACTATATCTAGATAAGCCATTACAGAACCATACATTAATGCAAACTATTGCAAGAGCAAACAGAGTTTTTGAAGGAAAAAAGAACGGTTTGGTTGTAGACTACTTTGGTGTATTTAGAAATCTCAAAAAAGCTTTAGCAGATTATGCTGAAGGAACAAAAGGGAAGAGTACAACTGATGATGAAGATGAATTTCCAGTAAAAGAATTTGAGGATTTATTAGCGCTTTTAGAACAAGCCATTGTTGAAACGAAAATGTACTGCAAAGGTTTAGGCTTTGATATGGATGCCATTTTAGATTTAGGAGAACAAGGTTTTAAAGAAGTAGAATTGTTTCAAGAATACGCAAACGTAATACTTCAAAAGGATGAGTATAAGAAGCAATTAGGATTATTTGTGAATACTATTGCGAGTCTATATGATTCGGCTAAGCCTGAAATCTATGGTTTTCCTAGTATAAAAAAGGCTAGAGATGTGTTTGAATACCTACGAAAAGTTGTAGACCGCCATGTTGATCAAGATGAAGCAATCGAAAGAGCTAAAAAGAACTTAGATGCTCTATTAGATACTAGTGTAGTGGGTAAAGGCGACTTACAAGAACAAACAAATGATTATATTATAAGTAACTCTAAGCAAATAGATTTAAGTAAGTTAGATTTTAATAAGTTAAGAGCAGAGTTTCCAGAAAAGAAACATAAATATATTCAGTTTGCAGACTTGCGAGAACTTATGGAAGTAAAACTAAAACAAATGTTAGCTCAAAATAAAACTAGAGGATCATTTTTAGAAAGTTTTGAAAAAATCATAGAAGATTATAACTCAGGAAGCTTATCTATTGAGGAAGCTTATGAAGACTTAATGAAACAGGCAGAAAATATGTCTGAAGAGCAAGAACGTGCTGCAAAAAGCGGTATGACGGAAGAACAACAAGAACTTTTTGATTTATTAAAGAAAGACAAATTAACTAAAGAAGAAGAAAAGAATGTTAAACTTGCTGCCACTGAGTTATTAGTAATTTTATTTGATGCCGAAAACAAAATTCTAATCCAAGAATGGCATAAGGAAAAGGCTACTCAAGAAATGGTAAGACAAGAAATTAAGAAAATTTTGAATAAAGACTTACCACAGTCGTATGATAGAAATATATTCGCAGAAAAGACAGATGTTATATTTCAACATTTTTATCAATTAGCCGAACAAGGCAGAGGTTTTGCAGCATAGTTAGAATAGATTTTCAATAAATTTTCATTATTTCAGTTGGAAGTTATTTACGATTCATTAAATCTCACTCCCCACCACGCCCTACATACAACTCCATCGCTTTCTTATACTTTATCGCACCTTTCATACTCAGGTCATTAATAAAATTATTTAGCTCAGGGTGATTGCGGGCGGTCCAGGCTACTAGGGAGTCCCGTTCTTGTTGCCACATATCTCAGTTTACATCGATGCAGGTGATTTCTTCAAGCTTAGTGATGTTACCGTTTAAAATATATTCTGTGGCTGCAGGTGAGTGGATTGTTCTTTAAAAATTTAAACCGTAGCGAACTCACGGCTACCGTAGCGATTACTTGCTCGTTGTCACTTTCTATGGAAACCACCTCGTAGGAGGGCTTACATATGGAATCCCACTTAAAGTGATCGTAGCCATTTACCTAAGTGAGTTTTTTAGAAAACAAGTAGGGATGTCCTTGCGTGAGTATATTATGAAAGCCAAACTTAGACTAGTAGAGATACGTCTTCTCAACTCAGATTTTACCCTCACTGAAATCGCAGATGAGTTAGGCTTTACAGATGTAAGTCACCTCTCAAAAACATTTAAACGCTATACAGGTACTTCTGTAAGAGCGTTTAAAAATGCAGGGGAGTATATGCTACTTAAAAGAGCCTCTTGTGGTGTGAGTGCTTAAGACTTACTTATTTTTATAACCAATCAAATATTCATATATGAGTGGTACGCTTTCGCGAAAGCGTGAAAAAAACACAAACCATCTGTATTGAGAACTCAACCGATATATCTTTAGCTTAGAGCCGCAGTGAGAGACTGTAATCACTTAAATTTGCAGTAAGAGGAATACTTCAGAAAAGAGAATACTGTACTATGGATACACTAGAACTAAGAACCGTAAATGTGGTACAATATGTACAGCCTTTACGCGAGGGAGGATCCCTGCCTGCCCTAGTTAAGGCAGATGATGGATATATGTATGTGCTTAAGTTTCGTGGAGCGGGGCAAGGAAAGAAAGCTCTTATTGCAGAGTTGCTAGGCGGGGAGATTGCTAGAACCTTAGGTCTAAAAGTACCAGAGCTAGTCTTTATGAACCTGGATGATTCCTTTAGTAAAACGGAGCCAGATGAGGAGATTCAAGATCTTTTGAAGTTTAGTGTGGGTTTAAATTTAGGATTACATTTTCTATCTGAAGCGATCACTTATGACCCGCTAGTTAGTTCCATAGATGCACTTACCGCCTCTAAAATTGTATTGCTAGACTGTATCATTAGCAACATTGACAGAACCGCCAAAAATACCAACTTGCTACAGTGGCACAACGAGATATGGGTCATTGATAATGGTGCCAGTTTTTACTTTCATCACGATTGGAATAACTGGGAAAAACATCTAGAACGAACTTTTCCGCTGGTGAAAGATCATGTACTCTTAGAAAAGGCAACCCAACTCCAGCAAGCGGCAGCTGAAATAAAGCAATTATTGACAGTAGAGAAGCTAGAAAGGATTATAGCGAGTGTTCCTGAAGACTGGCTCGTGTCTGAGTTTGATACCATAACACCAGAAGCGATGAGAGCGGCCTATCTCGAATTTTTAAGTTCGCGATTAGCAAAAATGGGAGTATTAGTAAAAGAGGCAGAAGATGCAAGATAAATATACCTTTGAATACGCCACTATACGCATTGTTCCAAGAGTAGAGCGGGAGGAGTTCTTTAATGTAGGCGTGATTGTATTCTCTAAAAAGAAAAAATACCTTGGCATTAAAGTGCATATCTGCCCGGATAAGTTGGCTGCCTTCAACGCCGACTTAGATCTTGCCCAGTATCAAGCCTATCTCAATGCTTGGGAACTAGTATGCGAGGGAACAGCTGCAGCGGGTAGGATAGGAGCGATGGAACTTTCTGATCGATTTAGGTGGTTAACCGCTTGCCGTAGTACGGTGATCCAGAGTTCTAAAACCCACCCCGGACTGTGTGAAGATCCCGAGCAAATGCTAGCGGAGATTTTTGCTAAGAATGTGTTGTAAGTATTGCAATCTATATGCGACTGAGATCACTACAATATGTAGGAAAATTATGTCGTTCTACATTTGGATTTGCATATAAATGGCTACTTAATATCGATTTATGGCTATATCAAATGGTTCCTAGGTGACATTTGGCTATTCTTTAGAGGTCCTTTAACGACATTTATACATTTTGTATTCTAACTTTACAAAGTAAAACTTCAAACGACAAAAAATTGTAGATGAAAGCAGAAAAAAAACGTATTCCCTGGATTGTAATCTTATTATCTCTTAGTATCATTGGTAGTGTTTTTTACACACTATCTGGGCAGCGTAACCATTCTCAAAACTCCTCTTCAATAGAATCTACTTCTTCAGAACGACCTACTTTTGAATCAAAATCAGCAACTTTAGAAACAACCTCAGTTACGAGGCCTACTCCAACTGTAGAAGAACAACAGCAATATGTGCAGAAACAAAAAGAAATAGTTGCAGCGGTAAATCGCTACTTTGCTAACGCTATAAAAAGAAGACAAATTATAGGTGCTGGAGTGAGTATTGTAAAAGGCGATTCTGTCTTAGTTGCAACCGGTTATGGTAAAAGAAATGCTGGGACAGGGGAGAAAGTAAACAGTGAAACTGTCTTTCGATTAGGTTCGTTATCAAAAGGATTTGCGGGCATCCTTGCTGGAAAATTTGAAAGTGAAGGATATTTAGATTGGAGTGACAACGTAAATGAATATTTACCAGCGCTTGACTTTGGGAGGGCCTACTGTGCAGAAGATATTACGATCTCACACATGTTGTCACACAGTACGGGGGCTCCCTATCATAGCTTTACAGATAAAGTTGAAGACGGTATGTCTTTAGAGAAGATCGCAACGCATTTTTCGTCAGTTAAACCTATTAGTAAGCCAGGAGAAATTTATAGTTATCAAAACGCCATGTTTGCCATGACTGGGGAAGTAACAGAACGTATCACTTGTTATGACTTTGAAACAGATTTAGAGCAGCAGCTCTTTAAACCGCTAGCTATGAATGCAACCTCTACAAATCATAGAATGTTGCTCAATACTAAAAACAAAGCCGTTTCACACAAAAAAACACGAAGAGGGTGGAGAACCATACGACTGAATGATAGATATTATAATGCTGTTGCAGCTGGAGGGATTAATTCTAATGCAGATGACATGTCAGCATGGATGCAACTCCTATTAGGTCATAGACCGGACATTATGAGTAAAGAAGCTCTAGCCGAAGTTTTTGAACCACAAATTGAAATTCCTGGTAAACGTAAGTATTACCAACGATGGAATGACCATACCGCTTCATATTATGCCTATGGATGGCGCGTTCATAAATTCTTTGATCTGCAAAATGGTTTTACAACTATGATCCACCACGGCGGAACAGTAAATAATTTTAGGAACGAAATTGCGATCTTTCCAGAGGATGATCTAGGCATTTGTGTGTTAATGAATTCGCTAACACCCTTAGCAAAAACGGTTATTCCAGATTTAGAAAAAATTGTAAAAGATATTTTAGAAGAGCAACCAGATCAAAAGGATAGGGTAGCTTCTACTATTTAATTTTTCCTCATTATTAAACTAATTACCTACACTCTTGGAGTAATTTTTCGACTACTTTTTGAATCCCACTAGTAGCATTCTCTTCAAATACTGTGGTGTTAGCGTGTGCAGCATTTAGTTGAGGTTTTGGATCCACGACAAATGTATGTGTATGTACAGGAGCATAGTCAATCAAGCTGGCTGCCGGATATACCTGCATAGATGTCCCTACGAAAATAATATAATCTGCTTTTGAGACGAGGGTAGCAGCCTTTTCTAAAAGTGGTACTGCTTCTCCAAACCATACAATATGCGGCCTTAATTGAAACCCATTTTTACAAAGGTCACCTATTTTGAGGTCTTTAGTACATTCCATAATATCTCCATCATTTTGAGTGCTTCTTGCTTTTAAGAGTTCACCATGAAGATGTAACACCTGTGTACTGCCGGCTCTTTCATGTAAATCGTCGACATTTTGTGTAATCACATGCACATCGTATTTTTCTTCTAGATTTACTAGTGCCTGATGTGCCTTATTAGGTTGAGCCTTTAATAATTGGCGTCTTCTCTCATTATAAAATTGTAATACAAGTTTTGGATTTTTTGCAAAGGCTTGTGGTGTAGCTACATCCATGACATTATGCCCCTCCCATAGACCACCTGCATCTCTAAATGTTTTTAAACCACTTTCTGCACTGATCCCAGCACCACTTAATACAACAACTCTTGGTCTTAACATAACCTTATTTTTTATTAGTAAGCTTTTAACATCCTTGAACTTAAATTTGAACGTATATAATCCAAATTAACAACCCTAAAATTACAACAATGAAAAAAATTTTTTATTTATTTATGACGAGTACCCTGCTTTTTGCAGCGAGCTGTAGTTCTGATGATGATAATCAAAATGATCAAGATCCTGCAAACAGTGTCTTTACTTTAGAATCAAGATCTGACGCATCAATTTTTGGTGACGTTACTTTTACTGACAATGAAAACGGTTCTACTACTGTAGTAATAGACCTTAATGGTACAACAACTGGATCACACCCAGCACACATACATGAAAATAGTGCTGTAGAAGGTGGTGATATTATTGTAAGTCTAGAGCCAGTCGATGCTTCTACAGGTTTAAGTACAACAGTAGTATCTACTCTTAATGACGGTACTGCAATCTCATACGAACAACTTATCGAATTAGATGCCTATGTAAACGTTCACCAAAGTGCAGATGATTTAGGAACTCTTATTGCTCAAGGAGATATAGGAGTAAATGTGCTTACTGGAGAAGTAAAAGAGTACGTTTTAAACAGCAAAGCCGTGCCTACCATAAGTGGAGTAGCAACGTTCTCAAAAAGAGTTAGTGGAGCAGCGCTAGTTGAAATTCAATTAGATGGAACTCCTAATGATGGACAACACCCTGCTCATATCCATTTTAATACCGCAGCAGAGAGTGGTGCTATTGCAAAATCACTTACTACAGTTGATGGTACGACAGGTTATAGTGCTACACATATTGAAGAGCTTAATGATGAAACACAAATCGGTTATGATGGATTGTTAGAATTTGATGGGTACATTAATGTGCATCTTAGTGCGGCAGAAATTGGAACTATTGTAGCTCAAGGAGATATTGGTCAGAATGAATTAACGGGAGAAGTAAAAGAGTATGCTTTAGGAAGTAGAGCAATTCCTTCTATAAGTGGTATTGCTACCTTCTCTAAAAGAGTTAGCGGTGCAGCCCTTGTAGAAATTCAATTACAAGGAACGCCAGATAATGGAGAGCACCCAGCTCATATTCATTTTAATACTGCAGCAGAGAGTGGTGCTATTGCAAAATCACTTAATACAGTTGATGGTACGACAGGTTATAGTGCGACAAATATCGAGGCACTAAATGATGAAACGTCTATTGATTATGAAGCACTTCTAGATTTTGACGGATACATTAACGTACATTTAAGTGCAGCAGAACTTGGAACCATCGTAGCTCAAGGAGATATTGGACAAAATGAATTAACTGGAAATAGTGTTGATTATGACCTAGCAGCTGTTTCTGATGCTACTATTTTTGGCACTGCAAATTTTGCAGAACGTGTAAATGGAGAAACGCTTGTAACTGTTAATCTTGTGGGTACTACTGCCGGAAACCTACACCCAGCACACATACACAGTGGTGATGTTGCAAACGCTCCTGGAGCCATTATAGTGTCTTTAGGAAATGTAGTAGGGGAGACTGGTGTAAGTTTAACAAACGTAACACAATTAAGTGATGGTTCCTCTATAGATTATACTGCAATGACTGCTATTGATGGTTATATCAATGTTCATTTGAGTGCAGATGATCTTGCAACACTTGTAGCTCAAGGAAATGTAGGAGCAAATGCAGGGTAATTGTATTTTGTTATAAATTATTTAATAAAAACCTGACTGCGAAGTCAGGTTTTTTTATTTTGCAGCCATGAACCAACAATTACTTGACCACTTACAGGAGTTTCTGACCCCTAGAAGAAAAATGCTTTTTGATCGTGTCATCCCCATGCGTACGAGACATATTACAGTTGCTGTAGAAGACGTGTATCAATTACATAACACCAGCGCAGTGATTCGCAGCTGTGAGTCGTTTGGGATACAAGACGTACATGTTATAGAAGAGGTAAATTCTAAACGTATAGACCGTGAGATCGCTATGGGTGCTCAAAAATGGGTAGATGTTCATAGACATACGAGCACTAAAAATTGTATTCATAATTTACGTGAACAAGGGTACAAAATAGCGGCAACGACACCTCACAAAAAAGCACAAACACTGCAAGATTTTTCTGTAAACCAGAAAACTGCAATCTTTTTTGGAAGAGAAACAGAAGGACTTAGTGATTTAGTGCTAGACGAAGCAGATGATTTTATATACATCCCTATGGTAGGATTTACCGAAAGTTTAAATATTTCAGTCTCTGCTGCGATAACCCTTCAGCATTTGATGGATGATCTGAGGAAGTCTAAAATAAATTGGCGATTATCACCGACAGCGCAATTTGAGCTAAAATTAGAATGGACACGTAAAATGATTAAGGATATAGAACATATTGAAGCTAGGTATTTAAATACTTTAGAAAACAAATAAGGCTCATTAAAGAGCCTAATTTTTTTGGAGTCCGCTTTCGCGAAAGCGTACATAGTATTTAATCTTGCTGTAAGACTCTATACTCCTCATAACACTCACTGATTGCGTCTAGAATTTGAAGATCATTTGCAGTCATTATAAACTTTTCTGAGTAGCTACAATTCTTTAGTATAGCATCAATATCTACCCGTTCTATCTGTAGTAAAGCACTAAGGGTTTCTCTGTCAAATTTACGTTCTAAAAGGGTTCTTACTTTATCATCTTCTTTCATCTGACGAAGCTTACGCAGTTGACCTTTTTTTCTACTAAATATATTATATAAAAAATCTGCGGGATTAAATATGGAACTCAGCACCTTAGATATCGCACTAGGTTTGCTGCCTCCTATTTCATAACCAGAGTTGAGACCTGAGATACTGTAACGCTGGTTTGTATAAATAGGAATACGCTTTGCATCAATCTCAAGGTATCCCGTGAGCTCTATTTCTTTTACGACAACTTCTTCAAGAGCAATACCTACTTCTGTCATCTTAACTTTGACATCTCCGTAGGTAATCCAATCTTGACTCACTCTAACTTTGAGGGATTTATAGCCTAAATACGAAAAATAGAGTGTATCATTTACGGCAGCCCTGATTTCAAATTTTCCAGTAGTAGTGGTGGTTGCTCCCTTAAAGTTTGAAAGATTGAGAATATTTACATTTTGTAAAGGAATATCTGAGCTGCTACTTAACACTTGTCCAGAAATAAATCCGTTCATTTTTTTGCTGCTAGTAGTGTCTGCTGCTACAGTATTTACTCGGGTTTGTGCAATTGTTAGAACAGAAACACATAAAAAAACGAGGCTTAGTATAAGTTTATTCATAGGAGACAGCAATTTATGCAATCCGCTGGAAAAACCATACCAAAACTCGTTTTTTAAAATAATTCTAACAAATTAGTATTGAATACTAACTACGACGACGTCTTTTACCTGAAAATGGGCTTTTATTTGCCGATGCGCTATCTGGAGTACGTCCTGGAGACCTACGTTCAGAGCTAGCGGGTTGTCTTTCTGATCTACTTCTCGAGCGACCTTTATCATCTCCATAGTTCGACTTGCGATCACGATCACCATCACTACGACGACCCCCACTACGTTTTTTATCACTACCACCTCTAGAGCTTCTAAAACTGTCTGAAGATCCGCGGCGTTTTCTATCTCCGCTTCGGCCTCCGCTGCTACGTTTGCGATTACCACCGCCACCGCCACCGCCTTGAGTTTCCTCAACACTTACACGTCTACCATCTAGCTGGTAATTTTCAAATAATGATAAAACTTTGTCTTTATGCTCTGTATCTGTATTAAAAAATGAAAAAGCATCTTTACAATCTACACGGTAAATGCCATCTTGACCAAGACCCGTCATTTCCTTAAGGAAGTCCTTTAATTTCATCCAGTCAAAGTCATCCTTACGACCTATATTTATAAAGTAGCGGGTTGAGTCACCAGACTGTTCCTTTGCAGCACCTACAGCGTTTTGGTTCAGATCTTTTGCTTTTTTATAATAGTTAAAGAAGCGTGTAAACTCTACAGAGAATACCTTTTTTATAAGCTCTTCTTTTGTATTATCTTTTAGAACTTCTTCTATTTCTGGTAAGTAGGCATCAATCTCATGATTGATCTCTGTTTTATGAATGCTATTTGCTAAGTGAAATAATTGTACTTGTGTGATCTCTTTTCCATCAGGAATGGTTTTTTGCTCAAACTTTTTACCTAAGATTTTCTCAAGCTGTTTGATTTTACGCATTTCACTCTTAGTCACAATCACAAGTGAAGTACCAGTTTTACCAGCACGGCCTGTACGTCCAGATCTGTGTGTATATGTTTCTATCTCATCAGGTAACTGATAATTTACAACGTGTGTAATATCATCTACATCAATACCACGAGCCGCTACATCTGTAGCTACAAGCATTTGGATTTGCCTGTTTCTAAAGCTTTTCATTACTAAGTCACGTTGATTTTGACTTAAGTCACCGTGTAAAGCTCCTGCATTGTAACCATCTTCAATAAGTTGCTCTGCAACTTTTTGAGTATCTCTTTTTGTTCTACAAAAAATTACAGAAAAGATATCTGGATTTGCATCAGATAATCTTTTAAGCGCCTGGTAACGATCTCTAGTGTGCACGACAAAGTACTCATGAGATACATTTTTTGCACCTTCATTTTTATGACCCACCGTTATTTCTAGTGGGTTATGCATAAATTCTTTAGCAATACGAGCAACTTCTTTAGGCATCGTTGCGCTAAAAAGCCATGTGAGTTTATCGTCTGGAGTATCAGCTAGTATGTTTGTGATATCCTCATAGAACCCCATATTAAGCATTTCATCTGCTTCATCAAGTACACAGTAGCTCAATTTTGAAATGTCTACCATACGACGCCTCATCATATCTTGCATACGACCTGGTGTAGCGACAACAATCTGAGCACCACGAGAGATCTCACGTGCTTGTTCTTGAATATTTGCCCCTCCGTATACGGCAACTACACGAACTCCCTTCATATGCTTTGCATAGAGCTTCATTTCGTTTGTAATCTGTAAACATAATTCGCGAGTAGGCGCAATGATAAGACCTTGCGTAGTCTTACTATTTTCGTCTATATTTTGTAATAATGGGAATCCAAAAGCAGCAGTTTTTCCTGTTCCTGTTTGCGCAAGAGCGACCATATCACGGTCTTCTGCTAGTAGTTGTGGGATTGCTTCTTCTTGAATTTTTGATGGAGTTTCAAATCCCATGTCGGCAATAGCCTGTAGTAAAGGCGCATTTAGGCCTAATTGATCAAATGTCATATGACAGTAGTAATTATAAGTGTTAGCGTGCTGTGAGAAGCGCAACGACTTATAAACCAATTGCTTCGATCAACACGTGCCAAAATAGTGGCAGTACCTCACCCTGAGGTTTTTTCAAGCTGCAAAAGTACTCTTTTAAAATGAATAACCTACTATATGCTGTAAAAACTTTGTAAGGTTTTAATGTTCTGATAAGAAGTCTAGAAACTTCTGCATTGCTTTTCCTCTATGGCTTATTTTACTTTTAAGAGGCATTGCCATTTGTGCAAAAGTAGCATCATAACCATCTGGAAGGAATATAGGGTCGTACCCAAAACCGCCATCACCTATTTTTTCTTTAGAGATCTGACCGTTGCAAATACCAGTAAATGTTTGTTTATTTCCCGCTTTCGCGAAAGCGATAACCGTTTTAAACCGTGCAGTTCTATCTTGGTGTGTAGCTAACTTTATTAAAAGTTTGTTCATGTTGTCTGTGGCGCTTTTCTGCTCGCCTGCATAACGGGCAGAAAAGACACCTGGCGCTCCATTAAGTGATTTTACTTCCAGCCCCGTATCGTCTGCAAAACAATCATAACCATACGTATCTTTTACATAGTTAGCTTTTAATAATGCGTTGCCTTCTATAGTAGCTGCATCTTCTAGAATGTCTTCTGTACAACCTATATCTGTAAGACTAAGTAACTCAATATCTTTCCCAACTAAGGATTGCACTTCTTTAAGTTTATTGAGATTATGGGTAGCAAAAACAAGCTTCATACTTACGATACTAAACTAAAAATGGCAGCTCCGTATATGGCAAATCTTACAAATCGAGCTAGTCCAAAGAGAAGGTAATACTTAAATTCAAATCTGATCATTCCTGCTGCAAGGCTTGCAACAGCAAATGGTAATGGAAGTAATGCACCCACAATAATTAAAAAACCACCCCATTTGCGTGCGTTTTTAAGGTGCTTTTTCATTCTTACTTCTAAATAATCGTGAATAGAGGTAATTTTAAGTGAAGCCCTTCCGGTAAAGTAAGAAACGATACCCCCTGCATATGATAAAATAGCAATGAGTGATAAATATAAAATGGGAGAATCTGTTTTATCGCTCCATGCGATAAAGAGTTCTGGAGGAATGATTCCAAGTATAGATTCTGAAACAAAGAATAAACTAAGTACTAGAAAATTAGAATAATTATCAATCACATATTGAAGCGCAACATTGAGATCAATAACAAAATAATGAATACAAACAATACTAGCAACAACTAGAAGAATAGGAGGGAGTGCTTTTTTTAAAGCATCCTTCAGGAAAGTATAAAAACCTGTATAGCTATAATACTGATGTAGTAATTGTAATCTGTTTTTCTTCTTTGAATTTGAATGCGCCATCTGCCTTGTAGTCGTAAATCTTGTGTAAAAATAACGTCTGTTTAAAGAGTTTCTGTCAATTTATCTCATAAAATAATCATAACATCAAATTATTGGTGATGATAGGGCTCTCCTTTAAGTATAGTGAAGGCTCTATAAATTTGTTCGGTTATAAATAATCGCACCATTTGATGAGAAAATGTCATGTAAGAGAGGGCTACTTTTCCTTTTGCTTGTTTGTAAACTTCTTCAGAAAACCCATACGGTCCCCCTATCACAAACACTAACGTTTTGATGCTGTTATTCATTTTTTTTTGTAGAAATTTAGAAAAGTCAATGCTCGAAAACGACTTTCCTTTTTCATCCAAAAGTATGAGGTGGTCAAAGGTGGTTACTTTAGAAAGGATTAAAGCTCCTTCTTTCTGTTTTTGTTGCTCTTCACTCAAGTTTTTTACCTTTTTTAAATCTGGAATGATTTCAACAGAATATTTCACATAATGATTAAGCCTTTTAGTATAGCTATCGATGAGGGTTTGTAGGTTTTTGTCATCAGTTTTTCCTATGCAAAGTAGTTTGATATTCATATTGCAAAAATACAAATCTATGTACTGCAAACTATATGATTGTGTTTTCCTATTTTTACAATAAACATTGTTTGAAATATTTATGATTACAGAAGAGCAGTTTCAAAAAGAGATAGATGGAATAATAGCAAACGCTATCAGGGAGGATGTAGGAGATGGAGATCATAGTAGCCTTGCTTGCATTCCAGCAAGTGCTACCGGACGTGCAAAGTTGCTCGTAAAAGATGATGGGATTCTTGCAGGTTGCGCTTTCGCGAAAGCGGTATTCTCGTATGTAGACCCAGAGCTTCAGGTAGAAGATGTATTGTCAGACGGTGACGCAGTAAAATATGGTGATATTGCATTTTACGTATCAGGTTCTAGTCAGAGTATTTTAAAAGCGGAAAGATTAGTTCTCAATGCGATGCAGCGTATGAGTGCGATCGCTACAAAAACGAAATTCTTTGTTGATCTATTAGAGGGCACTACTACAAAAATATTAGACACTCGTAAGACAACACCAGGCATACGTGCACTCGAAAAATGGGCTGTAAAAATAGGAGGTGGTGAGAATCATCGATTTGCTTTGTATGATATGATTATGCTTAAAGATAATCACATTGACTTTGCTGGAGGAGTAACCAAAGCCATATTAAAAACTATAGACTATCTTAAAAAAGAAAATCGTGCACTTAAAATTATAGTAGAGGCACGAAGTCTAGAAGAGATTGAAGAAATCCTTGAAAATCATCAACATGTGTACCGTATTCTTATAGATAATTTTAATTACGAAGATACTAGGAAGGCTGTTGAGTTAATAGGTGATAAATGCCTAACAGAATCTTCTGGAGGTATTAATGAAAAAACGATACGAGCGTACGCCCTCTGTGGGGTAGATTATATATCAAGTGGCGCACTTACACATTCTGTTTACAATCTAGATTTGAGTCTTAAAGCCATTTAATGTCAAAAGGAAAGACGCTTGACGAAAAGCTTATGCGCATCAAACCCTATGTTTGGTGTGTTGCCTTCTTAAATAAGATTGTCGTTCCTGGATTTGAAGGAATGACGCTACTTGATATTATCCGTGCGTACTTTGCAGGAATTTTACAAGGTGCATTAGGTTCTAGAGCAAGTTCGATAGCGTACAGTTTTTTTATGGCAATTTTTCCCGCACTTGTCTTTATGCTCAACTTGGTACCCTATGTACCAGTAGAAGGCTTTAATATAAAGTTTATGGCTTTTATCTATGAGCTTATTCCTGCACAATCACTTGATTTTTTTAAACCCATTATAAAGGATATTTCAGAAAACGAAAGGGCGGGATTATTATCATTTGCGGGAGTTCTAGCAGTATTTTTAACAGCTAATGGTGTCAATGCAATTTTTAGTGGTTTTGAAGGGTCGCACTATAATGAAATAAATCGTAATTTCTTCAGGCAGTATGCAATCGCTTTAGTGACCTCTGTAATCTTGGCATTGTTGTTGGTTACTACCTTATCAGTTCTAATATATTTTGAGTATGTGCTTCATTCTCTAAGAGATAGAGACTTTATGAGTGATGATACAGATATTGCTTTGTTGAGTATAGGAAAAACGATTTTTTTGGTAATAATGATTTATAATATCGTAGCGACCTTATATTATTTTGGAACGAAAGAAGGTAGAAAAAGCCGATTCTTTTCACCTGGAGCACTCATGACCACGGTGTTATTTTTAGTAACTACTTATTTATTTGGTATTTACATTGATAACTTTAGCACATATAATGAATTGTATGGTTCCATAGGTGCATTATTAATTATGATGCTCTATATTTGGTTAAACTCTAATCTAATCCTTTTAGGATTTGAGCTTAATGCGACTTTACAGAAATTAAGAATTTTACACAAAACCCAAGAATAACTAATTAAATAACACACATTATGAAAAAGTATTTTATTGCACTCCTTGCTATATGTAGCCTAACATTTTCAAACGCACAAACAGTTGTGGGTGACGCAACATTGCCTAATACAATGAAAGTAGAGGGGACTAACCTTATTTTGAATGGAGCAGGAATGCGAGAGAAAATTATTTTTGACCTGTATGCTGGAGGATTATATCTAACTAAGAAAAATAAAAATGCAACAGCTATTATCAATGCAGATGAGACAATGGCTATGAAGTTAGAAATTATTTCAGGAATGGTTTCTAGTAAGAAAATGGTAAGCGCAGTGGATGACGGTTTTGATGCATCTATGAATGGAAATACAAAATCACTCAATTCTGAAATTGAGAAGTTTAAAAGTTTCTTCAGTGATAAAATTGTAAAAACGAATGTTTTTGACATCGTCTACATTAAAGGTAAAGGAACATATGTATACAAAGGAGGAAATAAAATAGGAATGATCGAAGGTTTAGCCTTTAAAAAAGCCCTCTTTGGTATTTGGTTAGGGAATGACCCTGCCGATGATGATTTAAAAGAAGGTATGTTAGGTTTATAATATATGATCTTCACGTTTATAGAAGCGAGCATTGCTGCTCGCTTTTTTTTATAAATTGGATTAATTTTCCACTCAATAACGTTTATTTTATTTTAAAATTTATATTACTTTTAACACCTATGAAAAGAACAATACTTATACTCGGAATGTTACTACTGGCAATTTCGCTCCAAGCACAGCGTGGAACGATTTACGGTAAGTGGACAACAATTGATGATGAAACTGGACAGGCAAAATCTACTGTAGATATTTACCAAAAAAACGGTAAGGTTTTCGGTAAAATTGTAGAAATTACAAATCCTGTAAAAAGAAAAATGATTTGTGATTTGTGTCAAGGTGAAGAAAAAGGTGAACCAGTCTTAGGTCTTGATATCATTAAAAATTTACAAAAAGATGGTCGCTATTACGAAGGGGGTACTATTTTTGACCCTGTAAAAGGGAAGGAATATAGAGCAAAAATTTGGCTTGACCCTAAAGATCCTGGAGTTTTAAATGTAAGAGGATATGTTGCATTTTTATACAGAACTCAAGAGTGGATAAGATTAGATTAACACCAACTTTAAATTCATTCAAAAACCGTTTCGTTTAGAAACGGTTTTTTTTTTGTCTATGATTTTTGAAATAGAGGGGATCCTTTTCTGTAAGCTTGCTTAACTTTACTTTTTATGTCAGAGCTTTTTATATGTCATATTTTATAGATGTTATTCTTCCTATCCCTGTAGAAAATACTTTTACTTATCTCGTTTCTGAGAGAGAGTATGGATTCATTGCGCTTGGGATGCGAGTGGCAGTACCCTTTGGTAAAACTAAAATATATGCTTCCATAGTAAAATCTAAACATACACAGGTTCCTACAATTTACGAAGCAAAAGAGATTTTCCAAATATTGGATGATCGCCCCATTGTGACCCCTGAACAGCTTAAACTATGGTCATGGATGGCATCCTATTATATGTGTTCAGAAGGAGAGGTAATGCGAGCCGCTCTTCCAAAGGCTTTTATGTTAGAGAGTGAGACTGTTATTAAACTTCACTCAGATAGAATAGAACCGAATGAACTCACATTAAAAGACGACGAATTTCTTATTTATGAAGCACTCCAGCATCAGTCTGAACTTAAAGTGCATGAGGTAATGGATATTCTAGATAAGAAAAAGGTATTGCCCTCTATCCAGCGGCTTATTGATAAAGGTGTCATAGAGATGCAAGAGGAGATTTATGAAAAGTACGCGCCTAAAATTGTAAAATTTATCACCTTATCTCCGCAATTTGAGAGTGAAAGCACCCTCAACGAATTACTTAACACTCTTTCAAGTGCGCCAAAACAACGAGAAATGGTGCTCACTTTTTTTTCGCTTAAAGCGAAAAAAAATAAACCTATATCTTCAAAAGATTTACAAAATGAATCTGGTGCTACCGCTGCTCAACTTAAAGCACTCATTAAAAAGGGTGTTTTCAAAACGTATGAAATGCGGCAAGATCGTATAGGATTTGATGGAGAAACTTCAAAAACTCAAGTTTTAAACTCCTATCAAAAAGTATCTTACGCAAGTATTGAAAAACACTTAGATGAGAAAGAAGTGGTTTTATTACATGGGGTGACTGCCTCAGGAAAGACAGAGATTTATGTGCAGCTTATTGAAAAAATGCTATCCTCTGGAAATCAAATTTTATATTTACTTCCAGAAATAGCGCTCACTACACAACTCATAACGAGGCTTCAAACTTATTTTGGTGAAAAAGTTGCGGTATTTCATTCTAAGTATTCCGTGAATGAACGAGTGGAGGTTTGGAATAATGTACTTCAAAAACTAGACAAAGCTCAGATAGTAATTGGTGCCCGTTCTGCACTGTTGTTACCATTTCGCGATCTAGGATTTATTGTTGTAGATGAAGAGCACGAAAGTAGCTTTAAACAATATGATCCTGCACCGAGATATCATGCTAGAGATTGTGCAATTGTACTTGCTTCAATATTTAAGGCAAAAGTACTGCTAGGATCTGCTACACCGTCTTTAGAAACAATGCATAATGCCCAGATAGGAAAATATGGATATGTTAGTCTAAAACAACGACACGGCAATATCCTTATGCCTGAGATAAATTTAGTAGATATTAAAGAGAAATCTCGGAAGAGAGAAATGACAGGGCATTTTTCTGATACATTATTAAAAGCCATTGCTGGAGCCCTAGATTTAGGGGAACAAGTGATTCTTTTTCAAAACAGAAGAGGCTTTTCTCCTATATTAGAATGTACCACTTGCGGTCATGCACCGCAATGCCCTAATTGTGATGTAAGCCTTACCTATCACAAATACAGATCGCAATTAAGATGTCATTATTGTGGTTATAATATTGCGCTTCAACAAAAATGCATGGCTTGTGGCGGCTCAGAGCTTACCACAAAGGGATTTGGTACAGAGCAAATAGAAGCAGAGCTTAAGAATCTTTTTCCAGATAAAGTGATTTCTCGAATGGATTCAGATACGACGCGAGGAAAGTATGGGTTTGAAAAATTAATCACTGCTTTTGAGCAAGAACAAATTGATATCCTTGTGGGAACACAAATGCTTACAAAAGGATTAGATTTTAGAAATGTAAGTCTTGTGGGTATTATGAATGCAGATAGTATGCTTAATTTTCCGGACTTCAGGGCGCATGAGCGAAGTTATCAACTTATCGCACAAGTAGCGGGCAGGGCAGGGCGTACCCAAAAGCAAGGAAAGGTTTTAGTGCAAACATATAATCCTTATCATCAAATTTTACAACAGGTATCCTTAAATAAGTTTGATGCCATGTATGAAGAGCAATTAGAAGAGCGCCGTACTTTTAAATACTCACCTTTTTATAGATTAATTCGAATTACGTTACGACACAGAGATTATGAAAAAATTGAAACCTCTAGCGTTTGGTTGGTAAGTGTTCTGAAACAATCTTTAGGTGAAAAATCTGTCTTAGGACCTGAAACTCCTTCAATTGCTAGGATTAGAAATCAATACAGACGAAATATTTTGATCAAAATACCGCAAGGCCAAAATTTAGTGCAAACAAAGAAAGTTATCAAACGGGTGGAGTCGAGTTTTAATGCCATTCCTCAATATAGAAGTGTTAGATTAGTAATAGACGTAGACTGCTATTAGAATTCCTTCTTAGGGACGAACTAATAAAAGCAACAAAAAAGCCACTTTAAAAGTGGCTTTTGTCTTAAGCTGATAGTGCTTCTATAAGCTCTGTTTTTTTGTGTCTCGATAGTGGAATTTTTTCTCCTTCTATTTCGATATTTCTACTATTATATTTATCTACCTTATCTATATTGACAATATAGGATTTATGTATACGCATAAAACGTTCTGGTGGAAGTTGCGCCACAAAAGATTTCATAGTAGCTAGTACAACAATAGGATCATGGATGGTAACAAGTTTTACATAATCTCCAAGAGCAGTAATATATTTAAGCTCGCTTAACATCACTTTTTTCTTTTTGAGATTACTTTTAACAAATATATAATCATCATCTTCAACAGCTCCCTCTGTCTTAAGTTTGTGTAAACTTAAAGCTTTATAAACTGCATTTGTAAAACGATCTTTTGTGAGTGGTTTTCTTAAGTAGTCTATAGCATTGTAGTTGAATGCTTTATAGGCATATTTAGTCTTTCCAGTAACAAAGATAATTTGAGGTTTATGAATAAGATCGTCAAGTAAGTCAAAACCAGAAAGTATAGGCATTTCAATATCAAGAAAGATTAAATCTATCTTCGTATCAATTAAGCCATTTTTAGTCTCAATAGCGTTGTTATACTCTGCTACTAGACGTAAATTAGGATGATCATTGATCATTTTTACAATAGCAAGTCTTTGTAAGCTAGAATCATCTACAACAGCACAGTCTAATAAAACTCCTTCCACAGTCTAGTATTATTAATTTTAATTAATTAAATAGGTTCAATATTAGTAAATTTTAGGCGATAATACAACTAAATCTTACTTTCATCGGATTTTCCTTGTAATTTATCGACATCCTTATAAGGTTAGATGTGTTTCGTTAAAATTGGTTTAAACCTCATTTTTAATTAGTGTAAATTAACCATTAATACTTTGCTTTTAAATAGGTGAAAGGACGCTTTCGCGAAAGCGGAATACCCTAATTTATAAACCTTATACCTTATTATGTACTAAATTAGAATTTTATTGAATTGAACTATTTTATTATTAAAAGAGAATGCTTACTTTTGCACTCATTTTAATTTAACTCATATTATATGAACCATTACGAAACTGTTTTCATCTTGAATCCCGTTTTATCTGATGATCAGATAAAGGAAACAGTAAAGAAGTACACAGACTTCCTTGAAGAAAAGGGTGCTAAGATGATTAGTAAAGAGGATTGGGGCTTGAAAAAGCTTGCATATCCTATCCAAAACAAGAAAAGCGGTTTTTACCACTTACTTGAATTTACGGTTGATGGACAAGCCATCAATGATTACGAACTTGCTTTTCGCCGTGACGAGCGTGTAATGCGTTACTTAACTGTAGCCATGGATAAACATGCAATCTCTTGGGCAGAAAGAAGACGTGAAAAACTAAAAAAGCAAAAAGCGTAAGTTATGGCATCTTTACAACAACAAGCAAAAGGAAAGAAGGATGGAGATATTAGATATCTTACTCCTCTTAACATTGAAACAAATAAGCAAAAGAAATACTGTCGCTTTAAGAAGTCTGGTATCAAGTATGTAGATTACAAAGATGCAGACTGGCTAGCAGGTTTTGTAAATGAACAAGGTAAGTTATTACCTCGTCGTCTTACAGGAACTTCTTTAAAGTACCAACGTAAAGTGTCTGTAGCAGTAAAACGCGCACGTCACTTAGCTTTGATGCCTTACGTAACTGATTTGTATAAATAGAAACTAGATAATAAGATGGAGCTTATATTAAAGAAGGACGTTGAGAATCTAGGATTTGCAGACGATATCGTAGAAGTAAAAAACGGATATGGTAGAAATTACCTTATTCCTAATGGTGATGCTGTACTTGCCACTGTAAGTGCAAAAAAAGTATTAGCAGAAAACCTTAAGCAACGCGCTCATAAAGAACAAAAAGTAGTAGACGACGCTCAGAAACAAGCAGATAAACTTAACGGTCTTGAAGTTAAGATAACTGCAAAAACTGGAGACGGAGATAAGCTTTTTGGATCTGTAACTAATGGAGACGTAGCTCAATACCTTGAAAAAGAAGGTGTAAGTATTGATAAGAAGTATATTTCAATTGCTGGTAACGTTGTAAAACGTTTAGGTAATTATGAGGCAACTGTTCGTTTTCACAGAGATGTGATTGTAACACTTCCTTTTGATGTAGTAGCTGAGGCTAACTAGATCGTTATATTTTATATATAAAACCGTTCTTATTTTATAAGAACGGTTTTTTTTGATATTGATTTTTTGAAACATGATTAAATGGAACGTGTGATGAAATACGCTAGACTTACAAAAGAACAACTAGAAGAACTCCACCCAGAATTTATTAATTTTTTGGCTACACAGTCTATCACAGGAGAGGAGTGGGCATCTATTAAAGAAAAGCAGCCTCTCGTTGCTGAAGAGGAGATCGATGTTTTTTCAGACTTAGTTTGGGAAGGTGTGCTTACTAAAGCACAATATCTAGAGCATATATCACCTAATCAAATGCATCTATTCTTACTAGGTGAGGAAAAGATGTCACTTATTGCTATTAAAATAAATAAGGAAGACATTGATATAACTACTACAGAAGGTTATGGCTGGCTCAAAGAAAATCTAGCCGATGAGCAAGTGGTTTTTATGAGCGCATCAAAAGAATATAGTGAAGATCGTAGCCTTGACAAGTTTAAACTTATCCAAGAAGGTGCTGTAATCACAAAAGGAGATCTTTATAAGTGGTTTGAACGTTTTGTAGATGTGAAGTAGTATTCACTTAAAATCTATCAAATAAGTAATTTAAAATGCGTTTGTCGTTTCTAACAAACGCATTTCTTTTAAGCCTGCTTTACTTGTAACTTCGCTTTTTTGAGTTTTTTACCATCTAGAGTTCTTATTAATCTGCTGGCAACACTTGTGTGAACAGCTACAAATGATTGCTGATTCTTAACTTCAATAATCCCTATTTGATCACGATTGATGTTCCCTTCTTTAAAAAAGAAGCCTGCAACGTCACCTTTTGATATTTTATCTTTTCGGCCGCCTGAAAGTTCAAGTGTGGTCCATGGCGATTCTTCTGGTACATCACAATCGTGTACGTATTCCTCATCCATTTCTGGCATAAATTCTGGTAACTTCTCGTTACGCCAATGCAGCACATAAGCGGTCCCCTCAGACTGCATACGAGCTGTACGACCATTACGATGCGTAAATTCCTCTTTATGTATGGGCAAGTGGTAATGAATGATAAACTTAATTTCTGGCACATCAATTCCCCTAGCAGCGAGGTCTGTGGCAAGCAATAACTGATGTGTACCGTTCCTAAATTTTAATAAGGACACTTCACGTTCTCTTTGTTCCATACCTCCGTAAAACGTGCCGTGTGCAATTCCATGCTCATTAAGATACTCACTTATTCTAGCGATGGTATCTTTAAAATTACAAAATATGATCCCTGGTTTATTTCCCAAATGGCATAATGCCTTAACCAGCATAGCAAGCTTATCCTTTTCTGGAGATACAATTGCTTTTAGTTCTAGTTTAGAAACTCCTTCATGAAGATAGTCTACTTCAACCGGGGATGTAAGCTCTACAAATCTTGGTATCTCGACACCTTGCGTTGCAGAGGTTAAAATCTTTTTATCTAGTACAGGTAAGAAACTTAGTATCTCTGTCATTTCGCCTTCAAATCCAACCTCAAGGGATTTGTCAAATTCATCAAGGACTAACGTTTTAATATTTTCTGTGGGAAACGTTGATCTACGTAAATGATCTGCAATACGACCTGGAGTGCCTATAAGAATTGCTGGCCTATGTTTTATAGCTTGTCTGTCTGTATTAAAACTTTGACCGCCATAAGCGGCATGAATTTTATAACCAGTTCCCATGGTACGAGCAACATCTTCTATCTGTATGGCAAGTTCTCTTGATGGAACTATGATAAGTAATTGAACTTCTTCACCATTAGGGTTTAACTCTGCAATCACAGGTAGGAGAAAAGCAAGTGTTTTACCTGTTCCTGTAGGAGAGAGTAAGATTACTTCCTTGGAAGAATGGATAGCCAGTTGAGCCGCTTCTTGCATTTCATTTAGCTTTGAAATACCTAATTTGTCAAGAATTTGTTTTTGGTTTTTTTGATTACTTATCATAGGGACAAAGGTACTTATTCGATAGCTGATAGTTGATTCTAGCAAGTAGTTTTTCGAACAGAAGTTTTCGCGAAAGCGAAGAGAAATTATACACCCACATAAAAATAGACAGCCATAAAATGGCAGAAAGTTCCCCCTAATACAAATACATGAAAGATAGCGTGATTAAACGGAATTTTAGAAATGCTATACAGTACAGCGCCAATGGTATAAGAGATTCCTCCCGCAAAAAGCCATGTTACTCCTGAGGGATGCAAGTTTTCAATCAGCGGACTATAGGCAAATAGTATGAGCCATCCCATAGCGACATATAAAATCGTTGAAAGGATATCAAATCTACCTGTAAAAAAAAGCTTTAGAATAATCCCTAAAAAGGCAATTCCCCAAGCCACTCCAAAAATCCACCATCCAGTTTCTCCCTCTAAGGTAACTAAGGTAAAAGGTGTGTAGGTACCTGCAATGAGTACATAAATTGCAGCATGGTCAAAAATATTTAAACGGGACCTCTGTATTGGTTTTGTAGCACTATGATATGCTGTAGAAGCAAAGTAGAGTATACACATACTTACACCAAATATGATTAGACTTACCGTAGCGGTTGTACTCACGCTTTCGCGAAAGCAAAACAAAAGTAATACAACACAACTCGCAACAAACCCAAAACCATGGGTCCAGATGTTTAACTTTTCTTCTAGCTGCGTGTATTCAAGAGATTTTTTTTTAGTCATCATTGTATGAGCTTTGAGAAAACATTAATAATTTTGAGGAATTTTTAGATGTATTGATGTACCTGTGTCTGATGTGTCAATGTGAAGCGTGCCATTAATTTCTTTAACTCGCTTTTTTACATTAGAGAGTCCGTAAGAATTAGTACTTATTTGAGTTTCGTCAAATCCTTTTCCATCATCTGTAACAGAAAGTATAATTGTTCCTTCTTCATTTTGAGAAATATAAACTACGATCATAGAAGCACCAGCGTGCTTGATTACGTTAGAAATGAGCTCAGACAGCGTTCTGTATAAATGTATACAAGTATTTTGTGATAAAGTGGTATCACCTATATTAATGTTTGAAATAATTTCAAGATCACTCAAAACATTCATTTTTTGTAAATACGTTGCAATAGTCTCACTAAAATTTGCTGCATTGATCTTGGGAGAATAGAGGTTATTAAGAAGGTAGCGGTAATCTTTACTAAAAGCATCTAGTGTTTCTTTTGCTTTCTTTTTGTCATCTGTAGCTATTTTAATGCGCAAAGCTGCTATATAACCGCCAAAGGTATCGTGTACTTCTGAGAGTAAATAATCTCGTTCACGTTCTTGTGTTTGTAACATACCTTCGTTAAAATTGTTCTTCAAATCTTCATTCAGGTTTCGCAGTCTTACAATATTTTTTTGAGCTTCTAATATGGTATTAAAGATATAATAGGTGAAGATTATAATCTCGATAATCAGCCCTAAATAATAGATATTCGAGACAAATTTTATAGTATACCAAGAGGAAGAAACAGATGGATTAATATATTGGGAGAGTAACATTGCAATTAGCGGTAGGGTAAATCCTATCACTAAATAAATGGGTAGTTTACCTCTTTTTGCTAATAAAATGTGATTAATTAAAAACACGATTATAATAACTTTCATTACTATCCATACATATAAGTAAAAGGTAGGGAAAGATGGGAATATCGCTTTGTAAAAGTATACCAGTAAAAATGGTATTGTCGTAAAGGCACATATCAAAAACACGCGTTTGATACGTAGCGTTTTTGATGTATAGTTGTAAAAATATACATAGAATAACGATAGTGCAGCGACACCTATAGTCTGAGAAAAACTTCGGCTGCTGGTCACTAAAAACCCAGAATCAGACCAAATATATTGCACGCCTATTCCTTTACCAGCTAGAAATTCGACAATGATGCAGAGTATATACACACAGTAAAAAAGGATGGAATACCGCTTTCGCGAAAGCGAGAAAAAAACCAATCCCACTACGATTAATACTAGAAAAGTAATAAATACTCCAAATAAAAAATATTCTGTTTCTACACGTTTAAAGAAATCATTTTCATTTTCTAAATAAAATTCTAATCGTGCGCGTCCACTCGCGTTTTTTACTTCTACAAAAAGTTGATCGCCAGCCTTTAATTTAGGTAGCTTCCAAGTAGGGTGTCTGTAGTACAAAGATTGATGTGGAAAATTTTCGTAAGAATTTATTTTTTGAAGAGATATAATCTCCTTATCCCTGAGTATATATACACGCGAATAGGAAATGTATGTAACGGCAATGCTTAAATAATTTAAGGTGATATCTTTTATAGTCTTTTGAAACCATAATGTTTCATTAGTGGTAGCAAAAATCTTTAAATTCGGATCTTTTCGAAAATTCCCTTGATTGTAATTTAATACAGCATCATTTACAGTAAAATTCTCATCTGTTGGAGTAGAATAGGAGGAGACGTCTGCATAAAAATCGGCAGTTTTAGAATGATTTGCACAACTACAAACTAGTAATAAAAAACATAAGTAAACAAATCGCATAGATATGTATCTACAATCTAAATTAAGATATTTAAAATAAAATATTACCTATCAGTCGTAGAGTTTTACCTCTGCGTCAAACAAAAAAGGCTATTCATAACTGAATAGCCTTACTTTATTGATCATAACACTTTAATTATTCTTCTTCTCCAGTGCGCTCACTTTCATTTCTAAATACTAATTGATCGTCAAATGCATCTAAAAGAATACTACTATTAGTTGCAATCTTCCCACTCAAAATCTCTTTTGATAGTTGATTAAGTACTTCTCGTTGCATCGCTCTTTTTACTGGACGTGCACCATATTCTGGCTGGAAACCAGCTTCAGCAAGGAAATCTATAGCTTGCTTTGTTGCGTCCAAGACTATGTTCTGTTGTAATAACATATTCTGGATTCCTTTAAATTGAAGCTTAACAATGTCACGTACATCCTTTCGCGTAAGCGGACTAAACATTACAATATCATCAATTCTATTTAAGAACTCAGGACGTATGTTTTGTTTGAGCAATCCAAGCACATCTACTTTTGCAGCTTCCATAGCGCTATCTACATCTGGAATCGCTTCAAAACGCTCTTTTATAATATGGCTACCCATGTTAGAAGTCATAATAATAATTGCATTTCTAAAATCTGCAGTTCGCCCTTTGTTGTCTGTTAATCTCCCTTCATCAAGCACCTGTAGCAGCACATTAAAAGTGTCTGGATGCGCTTTTTCAATTTCGTCCAAGAGTACGACAGAATACGGTCTACGTCTTACGGCTTCTGTAAGCTGTCCACCTTCATCATAACCTACATATCCTGGAGGTGCTCCTACCAGACGACTTACAGAATGACGTTCTTGATATTCACTCATATCAATACGTGTCATGGCTTGCTCATCATCAAAAAGATATTCTGCTAGTGCTTTTGCAAGCTCAGTTTTACCAACTCCGGTTGTACCTAAGAACAGAAAAGAACCAATAGGCTTTTTTTGATCTTGTAAACCAGCACGGCTACGTCTTACAGCATCACTCACCGCAATAATAGCCTCTTCTTGACCTACCACACGTTTGTGAAGCTCATCTTCTAGCTTTAGAAGCTTCTCGCGTTCTCCTTGCAGCATTTTTTGAACAGGAATCCCAGTCCATTTTGCGACCACCTCTGCTATATCTTCGCTCGTAACTTCTTCTTTTATAAGCGAAGTCTCTGCTTGATCTGCAAGATCTTTTTGTAATTCTTCAAGATGTTCTTGCGCTTCTTTTATTTTACCGTATCTCAACTCTGCCACAAGGCCATAATTTCCTTCTCTTTCTGCTTTTTCTGCTTCAAGTTTATAGTTTTCTATGTCTTGTTTAGCACTTTGCACATTCTCAACAATATCCTTTTCAGACTGCCACTGTGCACTCAACTCATTACGCTCTTCTTTAAGGTTTGCAAGATCTGCGCGAAGCGATTTTAATTTAACTTCATCTTTCTCTCTTTTAATGGCCTCAATTTCAATTTCAAGTTGCATCACTCGGCGATCTAAAACGTCTAGCTCCTCTGGTTTGGAGTTGATCTCCATACGCATTTTTGCAGCAGCCTCATCCATTAAGTCTATGGCTTTATCTGGAAGAAAACGACTTGTAATGTAGCGTTGTGATAATTTTACCGCAGCAATAATCGCATCATCCTTAATGCGCACTTTATGGTGCGTTTCGTATTTATCCTTAATACCTCGTAGAATTGAAATAGCACTTTCTGTGTCTGGCTCGTCTACAGTTACCTTTTGGAAACGGCGCTCAAGTGCCTTATCCGCTTCAAAATATTTTTGATATTCATCAAGCGTAGTGGCTCCAATTGCCCGCAATTCTCCACGCGCAAGAGCGGGTTTTAAAATATTTGCAGCATCCATTGCGCCTTGACCACCACCAGCTCCTACAAGTGTGTGTATCTCGTCAATAAACAGCACAATATCTCCAGCGCTTTCAGTTACTTCCTTAATGACCGCTTTAAGACGTTCTTCAAACTCACCTTTAAATTTTGCTCCTGCAATTAGAGCTCCCATATCTAAGGCAAAAATCTGTTTATTTTGTAAATTTTCTGGAATATCTCCATCTACAATACGATGTGCCAATCCTTCTGCAATTGCAGTTTTACCAGTACCAGGTTCTCCTACAAGAATAGGATTATTTTTAGTACGTCTAGTTAAAATTTGTAATATCCTGCGTATTTCTTCATCACGACCTATAACAGGATCTAACTTCCCATCCCTAGCGAGCTGGTTTAGATTTTTTGCATACTTATTTAAAGAGTTATATGTTTCTTCTGCATTTTGAGAAGTAACACGATTCCCTTTACGTAGTTCTTCTATCGCTGCACTTAAATGTTTTTCTGTAACTCCTTGATCTTTCAAAATCTGAGCGACTTTACTTTTAGAAGTAAAAATGGCTAAAATTAAATGTTCAATAGAAACATATTCATCGTTCATTTTTTTAGCAATGATACTCGCTTCATTTGCTGTTTTGCTTGCTTCTCTGCTTAGTGTCATGTCACCACCAGTTACCTTGGGAAAGCTTTGTAAGGTGCTATCTAAAATTTGTTGAAGTAACGGAACGTTTACATCTAACTTTTGTAATAAAAAAGGGGTAACGTGTTCATCTACTTCAAAGATTCCTTTGAAAATATGTTCATTTTCTATTTGTTGATGCCCTAATTCTTGAGCAATTTGTTGGGCCTTCTGGATGGCCTCTTGTGATTTTATAGTATAATTATTAAAATTCATTGTTTATATTTTTTATAAAATAATAGGGAAAAGATTCCTTACTATTTATCTATGATTATCATTTTCATATCCATAAGACAACTACTATTCCAATTAAAATTAAAGACAAAATGTCTTGCGATCATTGGTTTTAACTGACCTTTTGACTGTTTTAAGAATTCTTTTACGCTTTCGCGAAAGCGTAACTTAAGATCAATAGCTATCTTTATTATAAAACAATAAATATGGGAATTTTTAATTCTGTCTTTGGTGGAAACGCATCAGAAAATAAATCAAAAAGTGGTTTACCTTGGCAGCAACTTACAACTGTTGAACAATTAGATGAAATAATTGAGCTTTCAAAAACAAAGCCTGTAGCAATTTTTAAACACTCAACCACTTGTGGTATCAGTAGAATGGCTTTGCGCTCCTTTGAATCTGAATATGATATAGAATCAAGCGAATTAGATTTGTATTTCTTAGATTTAAAAGCGTATAGAGCTGTTTCTAACGAAATTGCAAATCGTTTTGAAGTAGAACATCAAAGTCCGCAACTTATTTTAATAAAGAATGGCACTGCGGTGTATCATGACTCTCATGGAAGTATAAGTGCTGCTACTTTAAAAAGTAAGATCTAGAGTACCACCTCCTTATCCAAGGGCTTTCTTAGTTACCCAAGCACGGTATCCAATTATAGCTAATTGCCATTTTTTTGCTTGAGCTAGATCAAGTCCCTTTTTTGAATAGGAGGGAAGAATGGATTTATTAATTTTTGCGAGTGTTTTATAAATAGATGTAGACATAAGAGACAGATAATTAGTAAAAAAGCTGTTACTCATATAGTAACAGCTTTTTGATTAAAACTTATTTGTAACGATAATTTGTTTAATTCTATTTTTTAAATCCTCTCCTGCATCATAAATCATTTGCTCATTTGTAGGAAAAGGAACTGCTCTATTGCGAGTATATGTGTATAAGTCATCTTCTAATGCTCTCCTGTCACCTGTAAAGGTTGCATACCGATGATCAAAAACAAATTCTGATGTAAGTGGATACGTATCCATTACTTGATTTGTTATTAAGTTTATGTAGCGTACTCTTCCAGTTACATTTACCGCCTTAGATTGATTAAACTCATGATATGTACTACGTACTGTTATCATATTGTCTACTTCAATTTTCTCACCGTCTTCACCGTACACAAAATTTCCATCGTCATCCTTCAAAAACTTTGTGCCGTCTTTGACAATTTTTTCTTTTTGTAATTCTCGTTCTCTTATACTTTCAGGTGAAATATTGATCTCTGTAAAGGTAATTTGAATTTCGTAATCATAGTTTACGTTAGGTTGCGAACTCGTATGATATACTGTCCAAAAATCATCTAAGTCGTACGTTGAAAAATCTGTAAGCTCATCTTCTAAACGTATAGGTAATGCAATCTGGGTGTCATTTGTAAGTAATACATTGATAAAATCTGTACCTTTTTCATGTATTTCCCGCATCAGTTGTTCTGTCTTTTTATACCTAGGTTTTAATTCATTTATATATTTTAAATCTTCATGAATAGCGCGATAAGCTGCTTTTGAAGTTGCATTACTTATATTATAATTACTTTGCTCATATAGTGATGATACTAGCTTATCTTTTACAGTGATAAGTTCATCATCATAGTTTTCAAAAACAAAGTTTGCATTTCTATTTTCGGAAAGAATTTTTAGAGGTAAAATAGGTCTAATACGTTTTTGACGTTGTTCAAGTTTAATGTACGTTCTGTAAATTTTTTCAAGATTTGTTTCTTGATTTTCTTTTATTAAAAAATTAAGCCTATCGGTATCTCTTTGCTTTGCTTTTGCAAATGCTTCTTCTAAAAGGAGTACATATTCTTGTTTTCCTTTTTTCTCTGGATTTTTCTTAAGCTTACTAAGTGAGATCCGAATAGCTTCATCGTAATTACCACTATTAACTCGTGCTGTGGTATTTTTTACGGTTGTACAATTACTCACAAATGTTGCAGTAAATAGAATAAGTAGAATTCTTTTCATAAAGGTAAATGTATAGGTTCGTACTGATTAATCCAACCAGCATGCCAAAGATTAGCACATAAGTCAAAAATTTAAAAAGGCTAACCTTTTGGGTTAGCCTTTTATTGATCGATTGATTTTCTATTATCCAAAGATAAGTTCTAATGTGGTAACAATAATTTGAATCATAATGACTGGTTTTAAAATTTGATTGATGAATGTTGATTGATTGATGATAGTTTATCTAAATCTACTAGCTCTTATAAATTATGAACCATAGTAGTGACGATATAACTTATAGATAGACTTACCATAAAAATGGTATAAATACCTAAAGCTTTGTTTGTCTTAGGATTTGAAGTTGTGTCGTTTTGTGGTTTCATAGTAGTAAGATTTTAAGTGGTTATTATTAGTTTGTTTGTTATTGATGAAACAAAGAAGCAAGGTTTTAAAAAGTATAACAAGGAAAAATTAAATTATTAATGAAATTAACAATACATATGTAATTTAAAAGATGAGATATATTGAAATGTGTAATTACATTTCCTTTAAATATGTTTTAATATATAATTATATTGATGAATATTGTTTGGAACTATAATTTTTGTAGAGGCTTTTTTGATCTTTTAGAAAAACTGTAGGTATTTTTAAAACAGTTTTCCAGTAAAATTTAGGTTTCCATCATTTTCTTATTTATTGCTTTATAATTTTGAAGCAAAAAAAATTGTCACTTTCAATTAGAAAGTGACAATTAACTTACTCGATAAATTAAGTTATTTGAGCTCGATTAGCATAACTCCATCTTTCCCTTTATCCCCATACTTTGCAATGGCAACTTTACCTTGTAATATTGAAATGTGTTTTATGGTAGATGGATCTAACTTGAGAACTTCTGTATACGAGGTTTCTTTGTTATCTATAAAATACATCCAATTTTCTTGTATGTTTTCTAAATGTCCTTCTCCACGGCCAGTTAAAGAGTCCTTTCCTATTGTAGCTTTTTCTAGAGTACTTTGAGGTGATAGCTGTTGAAGCATTTGAAGTTTTAAGCTATCGCCTGATGCAATACTACTCGTTTTTAAAGAATCAACTGCGATATTATTTTGAAGTCTGTTAGATACTTCAATACGGTTTCGTATTTCAGTTTTACGTTCTTCTATTTCTTGGAGGGCATATTTTATCACGTAATCTTCAACAGTATTAAGACTATCAAACTTTTGTGAGAGTGTATCTCGTTTACTGCTCAAGATAATTGGTTTTAAGTAATCAATACTTTCTAAAGTTCCGATGCCAATTCCCCATTTTACGTCATTGTAGATATAGATATCAGCAATTGGGTAAGAACTTAGTGAACCGTATTTTTTAGTGTTATTATAAGGATCAGTAATTTCTAACCGTATATTCGTTATTTCTTCTTGAGCATTATAATCAACATCGCTATACTCTAGTGTAGTATCATATTTTTCCTTAAGAATTTTTGTAAGAGCTTGTAATTCTTCAATAGCTGTATACTTTGTGATTTTAAAACTATATGTCCATTTTAAAATCAGACTATCAGAAATATGTCTACTCTCAATTTTGCTCAGAGGTGTGTGAACACTATCTAAAGACTTTAACTTAGTATTATGATTAGTGAGTAAATTAGAGCTTATTGAAGCTTTCGATATTCTAGAAACAATTTGATCTGGAGTAATGGACAGTAAAGAGGTTGTATCACTAAAAATGATTTCTTTGTCACTATCTACCATAATAGAATACTGATTGGAACTTTCAAAATTTTCTGAGTTAATAGTAAGTTGCTTTTGAAAATTCTCATTTAATGAAAATCTTGTCAGTAATGTAAAACCTGCGAGTCTATTTTCATTTGTAAATAGTCTATCACCGAATTTAATTTGAATGTTTTTCCAGTGATCGGCAACATACTTTTCGATACGATTTAGCTTCTTATCATCGGTAGCGGTATCAATATAAAAGAGATCTCTTCCAGTATTAATTGATGGTGTTACAATTTCCGCTTTCGCGAAAGCGGTATCATCCTCTTCCACATATTTGATCACCTCTTTTACATTAAAAGAGTACATAAAAACAGAAAGAAAAGGCAAGACTAAACTAAGCTTCCAAAGATTTCTTTTTCGAGATTGTGGTGTATTGAGCATAATAATTCGTTTTTTGATAAATGATTTATAAAATTGATTAGTGAGCGCCAGTTCATTTAAGGCTGATGAGACCTTTACTAATGACCGTTGATACTCTTTGATATTATGAATTTTTTGAACTGCTTCGCAATCGGCTATATATTCTAAATTCTCTTCTACGCTTTTTTTGTAAAGCCATGCAATAGGGTTACACCACTGTATAATAAGTATGATTTGCGATACTAGGATATCAATAGAATGCCATTGACCCGCATGTACTTTCTCGTGTTCCAATACTAATTTGAGTTCATAATTAGTGTGTAATTTATTGTTGTAAACGATGAATGAGAAAAATGAGAAGGGTGCTATTTTTTGCTCACAATGTATAAATGTGTAGCCTTTATTCTTTTTGATTACCACACCAGAGCTAATCAATTTTAATAAAGAGAGAAGCTGAATGATAAAACGTATGCTCATTAAAAAAACACCTACAAAATAGATAATGAGTACTACATGCCACCAATCTATGGGAGTATTAGTTAATAGAACATTTTCACTAGGTATGAATGCCAAATCAGACACTCTAGCTGGACTAAAAGATGATTGCAATGGAATACGTACTTCTTTAAGTTTTTCAAATATTACTAAAGGTAAAATTATAGCTGATAAAATACCGATCAATAAATAGCGTCTTTTTACTTTAAAAAAAGTACTATTTCTAAGCGCCAAAAAGTAAATGAAGTAGAAAATTCCAAGTACTATGCTGCTTTTTCCTATATATGCTAAATATTCCACCGCTTTATTTCTTTTCTATGATAGCCAAAATTTCTCGTAGTTCATCTGCTGATATTTTTTCTTCTTTGGCAAAAAACGATACCATATTCTTATATGAATTATCAAAAAATTTTTGACTAGCAGTTTGCATAAATTCTTTTTTATAATCTTCGAATTTCACCACGGGATAGTATTGATGAGTTTTTCCAAAAGCTTGATGCCCCACGTAACCTTTATCCTCAAGGTTACGGACTATAGTAGAAACTGTATTGTAATGATTACCCTCTGGAAGCACTACAACAACTTCTTTAATGAATGCCTTCTTTAGTTTCCATAAGACATGCATTACCTCTTCTTCTTTATTTGTGAGTTTTTCCATTTTTGTACTTTAAAGATTACTAACTCAAACATACAACTACAATTTTAGTTACACAACTATTTTTTTAGTTTTAAAACTATTTTTATAGTTATTAGTGTTAAAAAAAGACCACAGCTATTGACTGTGGTCTTTTTTTTAGTTCTACTATATAGAGTTTTTCTTATTTTTTTATAAAAAAAATAGATATAATAATTTTGGAGTTAATTTTGTGCAGAAAAACTTTTGCTTTAATTGGAGTCAAAAACCATTATTAGTTAAGTAGAAAATGAAAAATTTCTACATTTTTTGTTCATAAATATTTTTAGGAGCTTCTTGCTAAAATGACATTACGCTCTAATGTAAGCTATACTATAAGTAGTTTTAGGAACTATAGAACTTTCTCTGCTAAATACCGTTGCACTTCATATACATCTATATTTTTGTTAAACTTTTTACTTACACTGGGTGTGTTCTCACTTGAAATCCAAATTTTGAGTTCTGCATCAAGATCAAAAGTGCCTGCGTTTTCTAGAGAAAATCTAGAGATACTTTTATATGGTAAAGATTTATACTCCATTTTTGAGCCTGTAAAGCCTTGCACATCTATAAGAATGAGTCTTCTATTTGTAAACATAAAAACATCTCTTAGTAAAGTAAATCCCAACTCGATGTTCTCAGAGTCCATTAAAAGACGCCCATATTTTTCAGTGAGTTTTTCTGGAGATACTTCACCTGCATTTCCTAAAATCTTATTTAGTAATCTCATTTTAATTTGCGTTTAAATAGTCAATGCTTAATTGGCTCAAAGCCTTTACACCTAATTGAAAACCCCTTTCATCAATATAGAAATCTGGAGTGTGATGAGGAAAAGCCTCTATATTATCTGGTGTCATTCCGCCTAGGAAGAAATAAAAACCTGGCACTTTCTCTTGAAAATAAGAAAAGTCTTCTCCACCAGTAACTGCCTTTTGAGAATTTAGGTTGTCTTTACCTGCAATAGACTGTAGCGTAGGTAGCATTTTACTTGTAAGTGCGGGGTCATTATAAGTGACAAGTGTCATTTCTTGCCAGTCTATAGTTGCCTCACCACCATACGCTTTGGCAATATCACGCGCCATCTCTGTCATGCGGCGTATAATTTTCTCTCGCATGTCAGGATCGAGTGTTCGCACCGTACCTATCATCTCTGCACTCTCTGGAATAATATTAAAGCGAAGCCCAGAAGTGATTTTTCCAACAGTAATCACAGCAGCTTCATCTGTTAATTTACTTTCTCTTGAGATAATACTTTGAAAACCATCTATAATTTTTGCAGATATTAAAATAGGATCAACACCAGACCAAGGTTGACTTCCGTGAGTTTGCTTACCTTTTACATTAACCACAAATCGCTCTACGGCAGCCATAGTGCCGCCAGCTTTGTAACGAATAGTGTTTACAGGAGTACTACTATTAATATGTAACCCAAAGATTGCATCTACCTTTGGGTTTTCCAATACCCCTTCCTTAACCATTAATTTTGCGCCACCTTCTTCTCCCGGAGGCGGACCCTCTTCTGCTGGCTGAAATATAAATTTTACAGAGCCTTTGATCTTGTCTTTATTTTTAGATAATACCTCAGCAACCCCCATAAGAATAGCTGTATGAGTATCGTGACCGCAAGCATGCATAACACCTGTATCAGATCCTAAAAAGGTAGTTGTTACCGTAGATTTAAATGGTAGATCATTACGTTCGGTCACAGGTAAAGCATCAATATCTGCTCTAAGCGCAACTACTTTTCCAGGCTGATCTCCTTTTAGCAATCCTACCACTCCTGTTTTTGCCACGCCCATTTGAACTTCGATACCTAGAGATTTCAGGTGTTTAGCTATTTTCTCAGCAGTTTTAAATTCCCGGTTCCCAAGCTCTGGGTTTTGGTGAAAATCACGTCGCCATTGTATTACCTTATCTTCCACAGAAGCGATGTCTGAGTCAAAAGAAGTTTGCGCTTTCGCGAAAGCGAATACCATTACCATAAATAGGAAGGCTGAAATTTTTTTAATCATACTATCTAGTTTTTATAAGAGCAGTTTATCGTCTTATATTTAAAATTTATTTTCTTATAATCTTATTAGGAAACACCACGGGACTTTCGTGACCATTTTTACCAATTGCTGCCACGCCAAAGAAAAAATTATCTATAACAATTCCTTCTAAGGTAGTAGATGTGGTGTTTTCTATTAATCTAGCATTATCCCAAGTAGGGGAGGTGGTATCTCTCCAGTATACCTTATATGCTATAGCACCGTCTACAGCATCCCATTCTAATCTAGCACTTGCTTCTACAATACCGCCTATACCGACACTTTTTGGGGCAGGAGGCGCCCATGCAATACTTGCAAGATTAATAGCATTTACAGCCGTTAGTTTTGCTACATAAGGAACGTTTACATGCTGGAAGGTATCACCATATTCTATACCATTCTCTGTACGTATATCTTGATGTTGTTGTGTGTAATTTTCATGTGCCTCCATGATACGTATTCCTGCAAAGCCAGCATCATTAAATGGTCTATGATGCCCACCACGGCCAAAGCGGTCTAGTCTATAAATCATCATAGGGTTCATTTCTGGCATATAGGTTTTAGTTGTTTTGTAAACATAACGTGCGAGTTGTCTAGAGATTCCGTCTACCTCGCCGCCATAAAATCTTCTCATTATACGTTCGCGTTCAGATTCAGTAGGAGGAACGGGTTCTGAAAATATACGGAAAGACCTGTTGTCTATTACACCATCTACACCTTGTATATTTCCGATCATATCATTATTTAAAATACCTATGATATCCCAATTTTGCTCTTTTGCATAAGCAGCTAATCCTTTACCTCCATATAATCCTTGCTCTTCTCCAGATAATCCTACATATATAATACTGTTTTCAAAGGAATATTTTGATAGCACACGTGCTGCTTCTAATGTTCCTGCCATACCGCTAGCATTATCATTTGCGCCGGGAGCATCATCTATGTAATTATTGGGGTCTGAGATTCTACTATCTATATCTCCACTCATTACAATATAGCGATTAGGGTATTTTTTACCCTTCTGGATGGCTACCACATTAACAACCGCTACATCTTTTGTAATACGATCATTATCGCCCTTTTTTACTAAATTACTTTGATAAAAAACTTCGAGACATCCATTGCAGGAAGTAGCCGTTTTTTCAAACTCACTTTTAATCCATCTTCGTGCAGCACCGATACCTCTTGTTTGTGAGAGGGTATCACTTAAAGTATGTCTAGTGCCAAAATCTGCTAGTTTTTTTACATCAGTTTTAAGGCGTTCTTCAGAAATTGCATCTATAATGTCGTATAGTCTAGTATCTGTTTGTGCAGTTGTAGTGGCGATAGTAGCATATAGGAGCGTAAATACGCATGCTGATTTAAAAAGTAAAGGGAGTTTGTGAGTGATTTTCATCATTGTTTTCTTTTTTCATAAAGTTACGAAACAATGTTTTGAAAGAAGTACGCTTTCGCGAAAGCGTATCTAAATGAAGTTTACTCCAGAAGTTCAATAGTCCCAAATACTCCCGCATCTATCCACCCACGGTTTTTATCTTTACCAGGAATAGTTACCGAACCTATGAAGTTTTCACGTTCTGAACTGGTATCATTATCGCAGTATGCAAGAGCAAATCCTAGTTGTTGACCTGCAGAAAGCAAGACTGGGTCATTAAGTTGACCATCTTTATAACGATCACCATATACAGTCATTTTACACTCCCATATAGTCGTGTTTTCTATGGTTTTGCGTTGTGATATCACATGATTGTTATATAATGTAGGAACAGAGCCAGGAGCTACATCTACTACATTTCCATCTAAGGCTACGTGATAGGCAAAGGCGTTATGTGTAAATTGATGGCCACCTCCAGAATTATCTGCATCTATAAAAATCTCAAGACAATCGTCATCCCACCATAAGGTGAGAGGATCACTTTCTTTATCATATAGAATATCGTCTTTAATTTCTGCAAGTATATAAATGGCCTGAGAGGTCCATGTGAGCTTATATCTTCCTTCAAAGTCCTCTGTTGAATATTCTTTCCCTAACCAGCGTTCATTAAGATCATACCATTTTGCACTAGACCAAGCAACATCATTTGAAATCCCATCAATTTTAGGCGCCACTGTAGCCTTTTTAATTTTTCTCAATTGATGATTTGTCTTAGCATTAATAATTACAGACGTATCTTCTTTCAAAATTTCTTGAGAAGCACTCGTGTCTTTGCAACTGTAAACAGTAGATATACTAATTAATAGCAAACGATATATTATTTTCATAAGAGCTCTATAAGATAATTACAGAAAAATAACCTGGGTGATTTTACCATCAATCACCTTGCTGATAACCACCCCATATTGATGATTTTTACCTACAGTGATTTTTTCATGATCTATAACATAGTTTCCAATCGCTATTCTATTTTTAATGGTTACGTGTAGATCTGGTATGTCACTAAACATCTCTTGATAGCTTTTTCTTGCATCATCGATGCTTTGATAAACAATTTCTGAAGGAAAGTTTAAAAATGCCGCATCCTTATTAAAAAGTGTCATAAAGCCTTTTAAGTCTTGACTGTTATAATATTCAATCTGAGAATCTATAATAGATTGAGCATTTTTTGAAAGGGGTTTGGGAGTAATAAACGTCATGGAGGTAATCTTACCGTTCCCAACTGTGTACAGGGTGACTTGTTTGTGTTTTCTGTCTACAAAATTTACGAGCTCCTCATCAATTACAAAGTTTTTATAGATTATCCTGTTAATGACAGATACAGTTATGGGTGGTTTATTTTGGAAAATCTTTTCATAATTAGAGCGTAATAGTTTCTGCCCTACATAGAGTGTATCTGAAATGAAGTTGCTGACGGTTACATTATTTGAAAATGCTTTTAAAAATGGTTCCAATTCTTTTTTATTAAAAGGCTCTATATGCTTTTTAACAATAACACCAGGAGAAACCTCAGATACGATAGCGAGTTGATCTCCTTTAGGAGAGACTGTAATTCGTGATAGGTTTTTTAAATTTTCATCCTCAAAGGTGTTTAGTACTGTCCAGCTACGTTTTTTCTTAGTTTTTAGTAAGATACTTGACTCATATGTAGCTAGTAATGATCCATCAGGAAGCCATGCAATATCTTCAACCCTTTGAGGGATTGCTGTAATTGTTTTTATATTCTTTGTTTTTGGATCAATTGATTTTACATACCACTCATCATTTGTCTTATCAATAAAACTAACAAGATTTGAATTAGGTATTTTATGAAACGAGCGTCCAACGATGATATTTAAGTCTTCACTTTTATTATTTAGAAGATCGTAGGTAACGAGATGTAATTTTTTATTTACAATGGTAGCACTTACAATAGTCTGATTATCCGCCCAAGTATAATATGCAATTACGGCATCATCTATTATTTCTTTTAATTTTGGATTACGTGGTTCATAACGATATAAACGTTGGCGTCCATCGGGATCCAGTCTTACTGCAGACACAGCACGATCTCCAGGGATTAACTGTGGTGAGTATTCTCCACCTATAGTTTTTGTGTTAAGTGTAGTTTTTGTACCACGTACGTATTTTACTATTTCTGTATTGCCATCTATAGTACCTGAATAGATGAGTGCATTTTTACCTAAAAAGAATGGTTGGTTATCATATCCCTCGGTATTTGAAATATTTTTTTGGTTAGACAATTTTATTTTACCATCCTTTTCGGTAATATCAAAAAGGTAGATTTCAGTATCTGATTGAGCCAGAATGGTCTGTGTAGCTAAAAAGCAAAATAGGAATAGGATTAGGACTCTCATGAATTATGATTAAAAGAGAAAGATAGGGATAATCACGCTTTCGCGAAAGCGTAAAACTAAAACTGACCAAACTCTCAACGATTCATTTTAAAGCACTTTTTGCTAATTAAAAGAATGGTCTACAGTTTTTCTTTAAGATAGGTGCCTGTGTAAGAGTTTTTATCTTTTGCTACTTTCTCAGGTGTTCCGTGTGCAACCAATTTACCGCCATTTTTACCTCCCTCAATACCTATATCAATCACATAATCTGCACATTTTACAAGATCCATATTATGTTCTATCACAATGATAGAATGTCCTTTAGCAATAAGCGCTTCAAAGGAAGCGATCAGTTTTTTAATATCGTGGAAGTGCAATCCTGTAGTAGGTTCATCAAAGATGAACAGATTTTTATCTTTAGTTATACCTTTTGCTAAGAATGTGGCTAGTTTAATACGTTGTGCTTCTCCTCCAGATAGTGTAGATGAGCTTTGCCCTAAAGTAACATAACCAAGGCCGACGTCTTGTAATGGTTTGAGTTTACGCGTTATTTTTTTCTCTCCTTGAGTTTCAAAAAAAGAGACAGCGTTATCTATGGTCATTGTAAGAATGTCATCAATATTCTTATCGTTAAACGTAACTTCTAGAACTTCTTTTTTAAACCGCTTTCCTTTACAAGTTTCACATTCTAGATGCACATCTGCCATAAATTGCATCTCTATAGTAACCTCTCCTTCACCTTTGCAAGTTTCACATCTACCCCCATCTACATTGAAAGAAAAGTGCTTAGACTTATAATTTCTAATTTTGCTTAGTTTCTGGTTTTCATATAACTTTCTAATATCATCATATGCTTTGATATAAGTGACAGGATTTGAGCGTGAAGATCTTCCTATAGGGTTTTGATCTACAAACTCGATAGACTTGATGTTTTCAAAATTTCCTTTAAGCTCTGTAAACTGTCCTGCTTTTTCTCCATAACCGCCCACTGCTTTCAGTAATGCGGGATATAAAATTTTACGGACTAAAGTAGATTTTCCACTTCCAGAAACTCCAGTAACGGCAGTAAAGACTCCTAATGGAAAAGTAACATCAATATTTTTTAAGTTGTTTTCTCGAGCTCCCACTACAGTGACTTGATGTTTTGAAGATCTACGCTTTTTGGGCACTTCAATTTCTAATTTGCCATTAAGATACCCAGCAGTAAGAGAATCACTTTTAAGGATTTCTTCGTAATCACCCACAGCTACAACATTACCACCAAAAGTCCCAGCCTCAGGACCTATGTCAATGATATAATCTGCAGCTTTCATAATATCCTCGTCATGCTCAACGACAATTACCGTATTGCCTAAGTCTCTTAATTGTATTAAGACTTCGATAAGTTTCTCTGTATCCTTGGGGTGCAGGCCTATACTAGGTTCATCAAGAATATACATTGAGCCTACTAAACTACTCCCTAATGAGGTGGCAAGATTGATGCGTTGAGATTCTCCCCCGGATAATGTATTTGATTTCCTATTAAGTGTAAGGTAGTTGAGTCCTACTTTACTAAGAAATTCTAATCGGCTATTTATTTCAATTAATAATCGTTTGGCAATTGTTTGATCGTGTTCTGATAGTTGTAAATTTTTAAAAAAGTCTGCAACCTCATTAAGAGGCAATTCTACTAAATCTACTATATTTTTTCCTCCTATTTGAACATAGGTTGCTTCAGGTCTAAGTCGTTTTCCTTTACAGGTATTACATTTTGTTTTTCCTCGATAACGAGAGAGCATCACTCTGTTTTGAATTTTATAAGCTTTTGATTCTAAGAAACTGAAAAATTTGTTAAGTCCGTCAAAATGTGAGTTACCCTTCCATACTAATTGCTGCTGATCTTCCGTGAGTTCAAACCAAGGTTTATGAATAGGAAAATCAAATTTATAAGCACGATTTACTAATTGATCTCTGTAATGACTCATACTTTCCCCGCGCCATGGGAACACTGCATTCTCGTAAACTGACAATGCAGTATTAGGAATTACGAGGTCCTCATCAATCCCAATCACATCACCATAACCTTCACAAGTGGGGCACGCACCATAAGGGTTATTAAATGAAAATAAGTGTACGTTGGGTTCTAAAAAAGACATTCCATCAAGTTCAAATTTATTGGAAAATTGTCTTACAGAATGATCTGCTAACTTTTCTACAAATAGCTCTCCTTTACCTTCAAAGAATGCAGTTTGTACTGCATCTGCCAGCCTATTTTTAAAATCCTCATCGCTAGGGTTTGTAACGATGCGATCTACGACAAGTAGAACGTCTTTAACTTTGAGCTTGGTTCCAATTTTTGCTACTTCATCCAGTCGTTTTACTTCTCCTTTTACTTGAACTCTTGCATACCCTTGTTGTAATAATGCTTGTAGCTTTGATTCTAATTTGCGACCTTCTTCTAAATAAATAGGAGCGAGAAGTAGGAGTTTTTCTGCTTTCGCAAAAGCGGAAACATATTGAACAACGTCTGTTACTGTATCTTTCTTTACCTGATTTCCAGAAATAGGAGAAATTGTTTTTCCTATTCTAGCATATAAAAGTTTTAAATAGTCATAAATTTCTGTAGAAGTGCCTACCGTAGATCTAGGATTTGTGCTATTTACCTTTTGCTCTATAGCGATCGCAGGAGCAATCCCTTTTATATAATCTACTTTAGGTTTATCTAATCTTCCTAAAAACTGCCTGGCGTAAGAAGAGAGACTTTCTACATAGCGTCTTTGCCCTTCTGCGTATAATGTATCAAAAGCAAGGCTAGATTTACCAGATCCCGAAAGTCCTGTTATCACCACAAGCTTGTTACGAGGAATAATTGCATTTATATTCTTGAGATTGTGGAGTTTGGCACCCTTAATGATAATATTCTTCTTAGGATTTACGTCCTTTACGTCTATGAGCATCGCTTTTTATTGAGGTATGTATCACAAAGATACTTAAAGAGTTTTGCTAAGGACGGTATACAAAAGTGCGTTTTGAATTAAAATTTGAACTTTATTGTATGAATTTGTAATTTTTTTTAAAACATTAACATTATTATTATATATTTACGGCTGTAAAACACAAAACCCCAAACGCTTATACTACACTATTACTTTTTAAAATCCCGAATAAGAGATTTAATTCTCTAGAATTTTAACCTACAAGTAATATTAGTATGAAACGTGTTTTATTAGATGATGCCACCCTCGTAAGTAACTACATTAAAGGTGATGAAACTGCAATTGCAACCCTTATAACAAGACATAAACAACGTATTTATAGCTTTATATATTCTAAAGTCTATGATAGGGATATCTCCGAAGATGTTTTTCAAGATACATTTATAAAGGTTATAAAAACCCTTAAAAAGGGAAAGTATAATGAGGAAGGAAAGTTTTTGCCGTGGGTAATGCGTATCGCACATAACCTTGTAATAGACCATTTTAGGCGTAATAGCAGAATGCCTAAGTTTGACAATACAGGTGAATTTTCTATTTTTTCTGTTTTAGGTGATAATGCTCTTAATGCAGAAAAACAGATGGTAAGGGATCAAGTAAATATTGATATAAAGCGAGTAATTGAAGAGCTTCCAGAAGATCAAAAAGAAGTCCTTAAAATGCGTATTTATCAAGAGATGAGCTTTAAAGAAATCTCTGAGCGTACAGGGGTAAGTATAAACACCGCTTTAGGAAGAATGCGTTATGCTATCATCAATATGCGTAAGACTATAGAGAAAAATAATATGGTTTTGACCAATTAGAATAATAACCAGATTTGTTTTGCGTTATCAATAGATAACAAAACAAAATCAATGGAAAAAATTTACTCTCAACCTTCGTCAGGTAAACAGACGGACGAATTTGAACCTAAGGAGGCAACCGTCAATTTTCTCCTTAATTATTCTAAAGCTTTTAAATGTTATACATATAAAGCAATGGAATTTGAGACAATTCTTAACTAAATCTAACACCCCCAATCTTTTAAATGGGGGTTTTTACATTGATCTTGTAAAGTCAAAATTATTTTTTACGCTTTGCCATCATTTTTTGATAATCTGAAATCACAGATTTCCTTCCTATCGTCTTAGTAATAACGTCTTTTTCTAGATCCCAGCCACGCGCAGGTGAGTATTGACGTCCATACCAGATAATTTGCAAGTGAAGGTCATTCCATATATGCTTTGGAAACAATCGTTTAGCATCTTTTTCTGTCTGGACAACATTTTTACCATTTGTGAAACCCCATCGATACATAAGTCTGTGGATATGAGTATCTACAGGAAATGCAGGAATACCAAAAGCTTGAGATACAACTACACTTGCTGTCTTATGGCCTACTGCTGGGAGCTCTGTTAGTTTTTCAATACTTTTTGGTACCTCACCATTGTATTTATCAATTAGAATATGAGATAACCCGTAAATCCCTTTAGCTTTCATAGGAGACAAGCCCACTGGTCTTATGATCTCTCTAATTTCTTCTACAGAGAGTTTAATCATATCATAAGGATTATCTGCCACTTCAAAAAGAAGTGGTGTTATTTGATTTACACGCACGTCTGTGCTTTGAGCACTCATTAAAACTGCGATGAGTAACGTATATGGATCCTTATGATCTAAAGGTATGGGTATTTGTGGGTATAGTTCCTGAAGAGTTTGAATAGTAAAGTCTACCTTTTCTTTTTTGGTCATTATGAAGTTGTAATTTGAAGCTTTAACGCAATCTTAGCGGTAATTTTTAAAAGTTACTCTATAGAAAATGTAATTTTATAGCTACGCTTTCGCGAAAGCAAATAGTAAAGATAACACAATGAAGAATTTAACTCTATATTCTATTAAAATAGAAACGAGTCAGATTGATTATTAAATTAATAAAATAGTATATGAATACATTACAAGTGGGAGATATAGTCCCAAACTTTACAACTACAGATCAAGATGGTAATACTGTACATCTCTCTGATTTCAAAGGAAGAAAACTCATTGTATTTTTCTACCCTAAAGCAAGTACACCTGGATGTACAGCAGAGGTATGTAATTTAAAAGACAATTACTCGGCATTACAAGATGAAGGATATGCACTTCTAGGTGTAAGTGCAGATTCTGAAAAAAGGCAGAAGAATTTTTCTAACAAATATGAATTGCCTTTTCCTTTACTTGCAGATGAAGATAAAACCGTGATTAATGCGTTTGGTGTGTGGGGACTTAAAAAGTTTATGGGTAAGGAGTATGATGGTATTCACCGCATGACATTTAAAATAGATGAAGAAGGTGTTGTTACTGAAGTAATTAAAAAAGTAAAGACCAAAGACCACGCAGCACAATTACTTGGTTAGAGAATCCATTAAGCCAAATATCCATAACGCTCAAAAGCGGGTATAAATTAATAAGCCTAAAGTTATGATCATGACTTTAGGCTTATTAATTATTATAGTATTTCTTTATTATTGTTTTACATAGACCTTAAATGGTCCATCACACATCGCCCAGCTATTTTGCAATTTTCCGTCAGGTTTAAGTAATAAGGTTTCAGTTTTGTTACCTGTGCAACTTCCAATTAATGAAGGTGCCGTATTTTTATAAGATAGATTATAATATATTCCCTCTTCTGTAGTATTGGTTTTGTAAGTTCCAGAGCCACTTAAGGAAGTGTCTTTTTCATCTCTATTTTTTTTAAATGTCATATCTACTAAGAACTCATAATGTTCTTGATAGGGTAGTGGTTGTGACTCTGCACCAGCAAGTGACCCTCTCTGCATAGTAATGAGCTCCCAAGTTTCTCCGTTTTCATTTGCATACACTGGTTTGCTCTCTTTACATGAAAACAATAGTGTAGAAATAATTACTGCAGTTAACAATTGTATTGTTTTCATAGTAATTAGTTATTTATCAGCTTCTAATAAAGCATTTGAATTATATCCAAATAAATTTCTTGATTTAATCAACTCTGCCACACCATCTGGAACCATCGTTTCCCATCCTTCTTTACCTTCATTAATCATTCGCAATATTTCTCTAGAGTAAATATTTGCAATTTCGGGATCATGATTTTCGATATCAATAACTTTTCCATTAAACTTAAAGAACTTATAAAGCTCTTTCATTCGTGGATGTACTTTAAGATTATCGCTCGTAGTATACTCTCCAGTCTTAGGATTTTTCATTGGGTATAAGAATACCTTTAAGTCCTTAAAGAAAAGCTTACCAAAAGCTTCTAGTATACCTCCACTTAAATGACGGTAATAACTAGTGTCAAAAATATCAATAAGATTATTTGCCCCCATAACCAGCCCCATACGTTCCTTGGTATAGTTTGAGAAATATTCTACTACACGGTAATACTCTTTAAAATTAGAAATCATTACAGTTTGACCTAAAGAGCCTAATAGTCTAGCTCTAGCCATAAAATCTTCTTCATCAATATCACCCTCTGCTCTTAAGTTAGAAAGTGTTATTTCAAAAATAACTTCAGTTTTTTTCTCATTAACGCGATTACCTTCGATAAACAATTTCAAAGCTTTTCGGTACATGTCCATATTTACTCTCGTAACGGGTCTAAAGCTTCCACGAAGTGCAAGAACATTTTTCTTGTAAAGTATAGCCGCTGGAAGAACATTATTTCCTTTTGGATCAAACATTACAGCTTCTGTCATTCCGTTTTTAACAAGTTGTAAGCTCATTAATCGATTATCCACATGCTCAAATTGAGGACCAGAAAAATTTATTGTGTCAATTTCAATTTGATCTTGATCGATGTGATCGTATAGGTATCGTAATAAATTCTTTGGATTATCGTGTTTATAAAATGCACCGTAAATAAGATTTACCCCTAATGTTCCTAAAGTAAGCTGTTGTAAACGCGCATCATTTTCATGAAATCGTACATGGAGTGTAATTTCATTGAACTCCCCTTCTGGGGTAATTTGAAAACGAATTCCTACCCAGCCATGACCTTTATATTTTTTTGCAAAATCAATAGTCGCTACTGTATTTGCATAAGAAAAGAAAATTTTATCAGGCTGTTTATATCTAGAGATTCTGCCCTCAATGAGCTCCATCTCATGTGATAACATTTTTTTAAGACGCTTTTCAGTCACATAACGTCCATCGTCTTCGACACCATAAATTGCATCAGAAAAGTCTTTATCGTAAGCACTCATTGCCTTTGCAATTGTACCACTTGCTCCACCTGCTCTAAAAAAGTGACGCACAGTTTCTTGACCTGCGCCTATTTCTGCAAAGGTACCATAGATGTTATTATTTAAATTTATACGGAGTACTTTATTTTTGAGTGGTGGGACTTTTTCAAACTCTTTATCCCCTGCAATTGTAATAGCCATAGCGTTATTTTATCCATCTTAAATGGTCATTCAAAGATACAAAATGCTTGTAGTAGCCAAAAAAATAACTGTATTTTTGTCACATAATTAACTTTACATATTATTAAAATTTCTAGCACTTTTTTGTGAAAATAACCTTTCTCGGTACTGGCACTTCTCAAGGCATTCCTATTATAGGGAGCACACATCCTGTATGTTTAAGCGACGACCCAAGGGATAAGAGACTACGCGTTTCTGTGCTGTTAGAGTGGGATGAATATAACTATGTCATAGACTGCGGTCCTGATTTTAGAAAACAGATGCTCAATACGCTTTCGCGAAAGCGTTCAAAAGAGGGACAAGCAGCAATATTACATGGTATTTTATTTACACATGAGCATGCAGATCATGTTGCTGGGCTAGATGATATAAGACCATTTGTTTTTAGACAAGGTGATATGCCACTTTATGGACATCGCAGAGTTTTAGAGACACTTTCGAGTAGATTTGACTATATTTTTAGAACTGAAGATCGCTATCCAGGAGCTCCTAGTGTAAAATCATACGAAGTAGTTAATGGAGAACCCATAAGATTGGGAAATCTAGATGTAGTTCCAATAGAAGTATACCATGGAGATTTACAAGTCTTTGGCTATCGTTTTGATAAAATCGCTTACCTCACAGATGTAAAAACAATTGCAAATAAAGAAATAGAAAAGCTCAAAGATCTTGATATTTTAGTACTTAATTGTCTCAGAGAAGAAGAACATTTTACACATCTTAATCTCACGGAGGCACTTGCTTTGATAAAAAAAATTAATCCCAAAAAAGCGTATTTAACACATATTAGTCATATGCTAGGATTTCACGCAGAGGTAGAAAATAAATTACCAAATGATGTTTTTCTTGCGTATGACGGTTTAACCTTATCACTATAACTTATGAAACGAAATATCTTTTTATACCTTTTCTTATTTGTCTCACTATGGGTTGTATTTCAGTATGTTAATAATACAAAAGTATGGGAGAATCAAGAAAAACGAATCCTAAAGCTTGAGAAAGAATTATCGACAAAAGACTCTATCGCATTAGGGGTAGAAGACCGTCTAGCTAGTGTAGATTACTTCACGTTATTAGGTAATGAAAATACAAGAGAGTATTTAGAAAACGACGCACTAGACATAGAGAATGTTCGCACAAAGGTTATAAATGGATTATATGCTAAAAATACAGCCAGTGGTAATGAGCTTATAACTTTTCAAGGAGACGGGAGGGCATTTCAAATTAATCGAGCTCAAATTTTAAATCACCGTTGGATTATTGCAGACTTTTCTGATGGAAAGAATTGGGGTGAGATACTTATAGAATATTTTATTAACGATGATAATACTGTAGATTACAACACCGTTGAGAGTCTTATATATCCTAACTAAAATAACTTTTGCTAATCAATATTACTTAGCCATTCTTTAAATTCATAAAAGTTAGTAGGGTGAACACCATGCCCCACAGGAAATGTGTTTAAAGAAGACTCTATTCCTATATTTTTAAGATAAGCAGGTGTTTTCTGTGCAGCTTCTAGAGGTATTACTTGATCTACTGTCCCATGAGAACTGTAAATGTTGAGATGACTATAAGATGGATTACTCTTTAAATCTATGATATCTTCATTAATATAACCACTTAGCCCGATTACATTTTTCACTTTTTCTGGGTAGGTTAACGCAACAGCATAGCTTAAAATTGTTCCTTGACTAAAGCCTAATAACGTAACGTTGAAAGGATCTAAGTTGTATTCCTTAATGGCATCATCTATAAATTGAGCAATAAGATCCCTAGCAATAACAGCTCCCTCATTATCTGAGGACTTCACACCATTCTCGTCTATACCAATATGATACCACGCATTACCGTATGGTTGCATCTCTATAGGAGCTCTAGCCGAAACAATGAAATAATGGTCTGGCAACTCTTCTGCAAAACTAAAAAGATCTTCCTCGTTACTTCCATAGCCATGGAGGAGTAGGAGTAAGGGTGATTTTTCGTCAGTTGTTATTGCTGGTTTTTTTATGATGTGTGTAAGTTGCATAAATTAATCTTAATTGAAAATTTTAATTAGAATCTCCGCCAAAAAGTTTTTGATAAATACCACCTACTAGCGGTACTAATTGTCTTTTTCCTTGGAAAGCTGAGACAATACCAAATAGCCATAAGACAAAAAATAACACTAGAAACCCTAACGAGGCCAAAGGGATATCAAGCATACTTAATGGGATCATTATTAAAAAATAGCTTAGTGTAAGACCTAAGGATTGTCTTAAATGAAATGCTGCAAAAGGATTTTTACTTTCGCTATTCATAAAGTAGCCTATAATTAGCCCCACAAAAGTTATATAGCCTAAAACAGCTGCGGTTTTCCCTTCAAAAACTGTATTTTCATCCATTAGTTTAGTTCTAGTTGATTGTTTGCGATGACACCATAAATGGATCCCTTTAAATCTTCATTTAAAAAAATTGCATTTTTTGACTTTGACTTGACATCTTTTAATTTAAAAGTCTCTTTTCCTTTTGTAGTAAAGAGTGTAAGATTTGCTTTTTTATTTTCCTTGATTGGGAATGATTCATTTGTAAAGCGCTTTCTTCCTGCAGTAAGTAGTGCAACAGCCCTTTTACAACTTACGAGAGTAAGAAGGGCCCTAAAGGTTGCTTCTTGAGAAACTACACCATACTCAGCATTATCAAACTCTACATGTTTTCGTTCTATATCAACAGGGTTATGGTCACTTGTTACAGTATCTATGGTGCCGTTCTTTACACCTTCGATGAGAGCTTTGCGATGGGAGTTACTGCGTAAAGGAGGTAATACTTTATAGTTAGTATTAAAATCTTCTAATTTAGTATCTTCAAAGAACAGGTTGTGAATGGCGACACTACAACTAACGTCAAGACTTTTTTCTTTGGCTTGTTTTATAAGCGTTACAGCTTCTGCTGTAGATATTGTAGGTATATGTAAGCTGCCGCCTGTATAATCTAAAATATGTAAGTCTCTGGCAATTTGTAAACTTTCTGCTATAGCAGGAATACCCTTAAGCCCTACGCGAGTACTGGCTTCACCTTCATGCATCATGCCTTTGCCGGCTATTTTATTTTCTTGAGGAAAAGAGAGCACTAGTCCGTCAAAACCCTGTGTATACTGTAAAGCAATCTTTAACAAATTTGGGTTTGAAACGGGTACTTGGTAATCCCCAAAAGCAATTGCCCCAGACTGTTGCATATCATAAAGCTCAGCTAGATCCACACTTTCACTATTTCGCGTAAGTGCACCTATTGGGTATAAGTCAGTAAGAGCTCCTTCTGCCATTTTTTTTGCAAATGTAACATCTGAGCTAGTGTCAATTATTGGGTTTGTATTGGGATTTAAAGCTACACCTGTAAAACCACTCGCAGCAGCAACCTTGAGGCCATTCTCTATGGTCTCCCGTTCTTCATATCCAGGTTGTCCCATGCTTACGCTAGTGTCAAACCATCCTTGAGAGACATGTAAGTCTTCTCTTTCGATAAGGGTTTCCTCTTTTTGAGGTATTAATTTGTCTCCTATTGTGATGATTACTCCGTCTCGTATACGTATATCCTTTTGAGTGCCGTGATGCTCACTATCACTGTCTATGATTGTAGCGGCTTTAATGAGTATGTTCATTTGTAGAATTTTAGAATCAATATTTCCAGAAATAAGAAGAATAGCGCAAAAATAATAAACCATTTCCAAAGGGATTGCACACTATCTTTTGCTTTAAAGTCATCAAAAAGCGCCTCTACAGAGGTTGTGTAGTTTGTGTGTTCTTCTTTGTTTAACCTCTTATATCGCAATATACTTTCGTCCCTTGGATAATTATAACTAACCTGTTGTATTGTAGAATCTTCCAAATGGACATCATAAATTCCCGCTTTAGAAAATTCTCTTCCCGTGGTAATGCTTACTTTACTTCCCTTAGATTGTTGCAATGGAATCAAGGTGTTTTGAATATCATTAATATCTCTTAAGGAGAGTATCTCATCTCCTTCTAGTCTGACAGCAATGTCAAATGAGGTTTGCCTGTTAGTGTTAAAATAGAGTGGTGGTAGGTCCAGACTCTGTCTTGCCATGTTGTAAAAAGTAGGAACAATGAGAGGTGAATTTTTAAAATTAGAATTACCAGTATCTATCCCACCTGTAACTACATATATACCGTTGCTTTCTGTAATAAAATTTCCTCCATCATCATACTTTAATACCGCATCACCCCCTTGAACTCTATACGATGAAGATAGAGAAGGATATTGAAAATTCTTAATTCTACTATCAAAAACGTTCGAATAGATAGGGTGGTTGTAATTGATATTTGTAACAAGCCGCTTGTTAGAATACACGTCCAAAGCGTTAAAATCACCTAATCGAGGCAATTGCTGAGATATATTGCTACTATTAGATTGCGGACTCAAAATAACAGTTACTATATTTCCCGCTTTCGCGAAAGCTTTCAAGGCTTCAGTAAGTGCAGGCGATAAATTTTTAACCTCATTTGCAACTATAAAGTTGTAATATGGAATACTACTATAATTTAGGTCATTAACGTTTACTGATTCGAATTCAAATTCTGGAGTAGTAAAAATGCGTTTTAAATAGTCAGAGTTAGCTCCGTTAATAGCTAAAACCTTTATAGGTTTGTTTTCATTAACCGTAAAAAACATTGTGTTATCAAACGGTAGTAATGGATCTTCAATAACTACCTTGCCTTCGATTTTAGTTGTATTTTCTATATCAAATGTAACTATTGTTGTAAGGTCATCCTCAAATGTAGCAGTTCCTTTGGCAAGAAGTGTGTTGCCATTGTAAAGAGATACTGATGTATTGACATCATTTCTTTCTAAAGAAGAAACTTGTACCGTTAACTCAAAACTACGGGATTTTATGTCTGTAATGTATATTGTGTCAATACTTATATTGTAAGAATTTACCGGTGTAAGCTGTACATAGCTTTTACGTAGGTTTGCGGTAGGGATACTATTTGAAACTCCTTTATCTTGAAAATCAGAAATTAGAATAAGTCTTTTTTCTGTGTTTTTCTTATTAGTAAACTCCTTTTTTGCGCGAGTTAATATAACATCTTCTGCTAGTTGATTGGGAACGTATGAAAGTTGTAATAGATCACTTCTTATACCTTTTATAGTAGTATTTCTAAAGATATTATCGTTAGTAAGTAGGGTAAATATCTTATCTTCAGGTACATTTTTTATAAGATCTTGTGCTGCAGATTTAAGTAATTGTCCTAAGGAACCCTTAGCTTGCATGCTAAAGGAATTATCTAGGTAGATAATTGTTTCTTTTTCTTGTGTAGCTTCTTCTGATTGTGTAAAAAAAGGTTGAGCAAAGGCAATTACAATACAACCAAGCAAGAGCATACGTAAAGATAATACAATCCATTTTTTGATGGTATTACTCTTACGAGTTTGAATATTAATTTTTTTTAAGAAAGCTACATTCGTAAAAGTCTCCGTTTTGAATTTACGTAACTGAAAAAGGTGAATAAGTATTGGAATTATTAGTAAAAACAGCGCATAAAGTAATTCTGGATGTTTAAACTGCATAGATCGATTTGCGTTTTATCAAATGTAAATAAATACCCCTTTATCGCCTAATGCTGAATGTAAAAATACTACCACCTTCTGGGTTTGAGGATACAGAAATTTCACCCCCTAAAGCATTTACAAGTTTTTTTACAGTTGCAAGGCCCATGCCTGATCCCTTATTACCAAATCTATCCTTTGTTCCAGTTGTCTTGAAAAGCTCAAAAATGAGCTCTCTCTTATTTTCTGGAATACCCACTCCATTATCTGCTAAAGTTATGATAAAGTGCTTATGATCAGTTTGCGAGGAAATTTTTACTGTGGGATTTGGATCATTGTTATACTTTATTGCATTATCTACTAGGTTAGTAATAATTTGTTCTACTGCTACCTTGGATATATTTGTAAGGTTCATATTATTTATAAGCTCTATGCTTACATCATTAGCTTGGTGCAGGTGTTTGACATCTTCTACAATCTCTTTTAAAGTTGTATTTTCTTTATTATCTATTAATTCGTCTGACTTATAATAAGCAAGTAAACCGTCTATGTAATTGCGCATTGACTTAGCAGATGTGTCCAAATGTTTTAAGTACATATGTAAATCAGTACCTTCTTCTTGAGGAAAATCTTCTCTTACTAAGTTAAGGAGACCCTCCATACTAACAAGCGGCGATTTAAGATCATGAGCAACGAGCCTGGAAAAATCTTCTAGGCGCGTGTTACGCTTTTCAAGCTCTTCTTGTATTGCGATAAGGTCATTGTTTTTACGATGCGCTTCAAATAGTAATACGACTTGTTTTGCTAGGTCGCGTAAAGCATCTTTTTGTTCTTCAGATAGAACTCTTGGTTTGTGATCATACACACATAAAGTTCCTAATGCATATCCTTCTGGATTACGCAAAGGGACACCCGCATAAAATATCGCCTTAAACTCCTCCACTAGAGGATTATTTTTAAATCGATCATCTAATCTGGCATCTTCAACAACAAATATGGGTTCTTTAGTTAAAATAGCGTGACTACAAAAAGAAATGTTTCTTGGAGATTCTGTTATATCTACTCCAATTCTAGACTTCAAAAAGTTTCTGTCTGCATCAAGTAGCGTAACTAAAGAGATAGGAGTATTACATATTTGAGCAGCAAGTCTCGTTGCTGTATCATAGGCTTCTTCAGGAAGCGTGTCTAATAAATTATAAGATTTAAGTACCTCAAGTCTTTGAGATTCACCTATGGGTTTTTCCGCTTCAATCACGTGTTTAGAATTTTGTATAAATGTAATTGAAGCTTAAGCGGCCCTACAAGAAATTATGATAATATTGGCTATGTACGAGAGTGGTTTAAAAACTTTCAAAAGCACCAAGTCCAAAAAGAGCAAAATCATATTTAACAGGATCCAAAGGGTCCATCCTTCGCAATGCAGTATCTAATTCTGAAACTGTCTTACCATCATTTTGAGTGCGTTTTATAAGTTTTAACTTTCGGGCGACATTACTGGTGTGTATGTCCAGAGGACAAGAAAGCGCAGCTGGAGGAATACTTTTCCATATTCCAAAGTCAACTCCATGTTTTGAATATCGTACCATCCACCTCAAAAACATATTAATTCTTTTCGCAGCGCTATTCTTCAATGGATCACTCACGTGTTTCTGTGTGCGCTGCAAGTGTTGCACCTCAAAAAAAATTTTCTTAAAGGCAGATATTGATGTTTGAAGACTATCTCCTGCGAGACCCTTAGCAAAAACATTTTCTAAGCCGCCGTGATTGTTATAAATGTGTTGTAATCCTCTTACAAATGTCTCTAGGTCAATACTGTTAAATGTTCTATGTACAAATCCATCAAACAAATGAGACTGATCTAAAGTATAATGTTTAATAAAATCATGTGGAGAATTCCCCATGATAGTCATTAATTTTTTTGCGTTTGTGATGATACTTTTTCTATTTCCCCAGGCGATAGTTGCTGTGAGAAAACCAGCTATTTCTATATCCTCTTTTTTAACAAACATATGCGGGATTTGAATAGGATCGTGTGGTATGAAATCTAAAGTTTCGTACTGTACTGCTTTTTCATCAAGAAACGATTTGAGTTCTTTCTTATTCATCCTTATTTAATGGAAGTGATTACGCTTTCGCGAAAGCGAACAGCTATTGTTACTCTACAAATTTTCCATCTACCATAGTAAGCTTACGATCTGCCATGTTAGCAAGATCTTCGTTATGAGTCACAATGATTAAGGTTTGATTAAACTCGTCCCGAAGCTTGAAAAATAAGTTATGAAGGTGCTCTGCACTCTCTGTATCTAAATTACCAGATGGCTCATCTGCTAGAATAAGAACTGGATTGTTTACAAGTGCCCTTGCGACTGCTACACGTTGTTGTTCGCCCCCAGAGAGAGAATTCGGTTTGTGATGATAACGATGCGATAGCCCTAAGAAGTCTAGCAGCTCTTTAGCTCTTTTTTCAGTGGGATTCTTATCTTTTTTTGCAATATATGCGGGAATACACACATTTTCAAGTGCTGTAAATTCGGGTAAAAGTTGGTGAAATTGAAAGATAAAACCAATGTGCTCATTTCTAAAAGCACTAAGTTCTTTAGATTTAAGGCCACTTATGATAATATCATTGATTTTAATCTCAGTTTCTTCTGTCTGGTCTGGATGATCAAGGGTTCCTACAATTTGAAGTAGTGTTGTCTTACCAGCACCACTTGGTCCTACAATAGATACAATCTCTCCTTTTTCTACATTTAGCGTTACATCTTTTAGTACTTGTAACTCGCCAAAAGTTTTGGATATATGCTGGACACTTACCATGCTGTGGATTTTATGTGTGAAGCTACCATAATTTTATATGTAGTCATAAAGTTATGTCGTCTTTTTAAATACAGATTTAATGTTATTGTAATCTATAAAGTAGGTCACTCTCAAGGATAGCGTATGTTGTACAGGCTGATCAAATAAATTATTTAAACTATCCACATAATCTAGATTAGAAAGCTGATCACTATTAAAAATTTGGTTTCTATAAAGCAATGAGGCTTCGCTACCTGGAGCAAATCTCCACCTAAAGCTTACATCTAAATTCCAAATATTAAAGTTAGTATTAGGGTTAGTCTGTGTTTCAAGATCATACTCTGTGATGCTGCGTGTGCCATCGTCATTAAGCAAGTAAAAAATGTTTTTACTATAATCTGCAGTACTCCAAAAATTACGAAACCTAAGGTTGATCGCCTTAAATGGATCGAAATTGTAGGATAGATTTGCAGAGTTCTCAATGGAAGTGATCCCCCGTAGACCTAAAAAGACGTTGGTGCCATCTGTGTCTATAAAACCAAAATTATTCTTTCTCAAGTTATATCCAGATTCTAGTACAACTAGCATTTTATCACTAAAGCGGTAGCGAGGTGAAAAATTAAATGCATAATTATTTTGATCCTCATCATCTTCAAAAAATGTTCGAGTAGCTAACCTAACATCTACTGCAAATTTTTTCCTATAATCAGATGATAAAAACATATTCGCACCAGCACTTGCGTTAAAAACAACAAATCTCCCTGCTACTCTAGGTTCAAAGTAATCATTTTCCTTACTTCCGTAATCAAGACCAAAACCAAATGCAAGTCTAGATTTTAAAACAAAAAAACTATTCAGATCTATTCCTGTTCCAGTATGCACATCAGGGCTATATAGCCTTCTGTGTCTTGCAGTAACACTATATCTATATTTATTAAATATGTCAGTAGGTTCAAAAATTTCGTAGGAAGCCCCAACTACAAAGCTGTTAAAGTTATTCCTAAAATTAAGACCCAAATCATTAATATCAAAAGTAGTATTTGCAAAATCATGACCTGCGCGATACCTGAACTTCCCTTTGGTTTTGAAAAAATCAACCTCTGTTCTTAACCCCGTAAATGTTCCATCAGTGTGAGATACGTTACTTACAACGGCACGACCTGAGGTTCTGTAACTGTTACTCTTATTTGCAATATCAAAAGCTAATCCAGTGACATTAGCGTCTCTAAATTTACTTCCGCTGCGGGTTACATTTGTATTAATGACAGAGAGCGAGGAGTTTTGATTGAATTGTTGATCTAACACAAACACATTATAATTTGTGAGTGGTTCTATTAAGACATCTCTTTTGTTTTTACTTATCGTATCTGTAACTTCTGCATAAGTAGCTTCCGTAATTGAATTTAAAAATCCAATTCCTAAATTTTCTTTTGTACGTCCAGAAATTTTTACTGAATTAAGTAAGTTTACTTTAGAAGGATTGATGTTAATGATCTCGTCTGTTCCTAAATCATTAACAGCTCCTGAGGGTGCGCTTCCTATTCTTCTTGAGAAGAAAACGCCTCCTTTTCTAAAAAGATCGATACCCTCTGTAAAGAACGATCTATTCTCACTGAATGTTTGCTCAAAAGGACCTAGATTCAAGCGTACATTATCAAAAGCAGCCTGACCAAAATCAGGAATAAGTTGTGCGTCAAGGGTAAAGCTATCACTTAGCCCATATTTAACATCTAATCCACCAGATACTTGAGTAATAGTTTCTCCGTCAAAGGCGGTATAAGATGCTTGAGCAAAAGGAAAAAAAGTTAGCCTTACAGGAGGGTCAATATCTTTTACTCCTATAATCTTTGCATTGTATTGTGTTGATCTACCAACAGACTTATCAACTCTATTAAATGTATGGGTTTCGTTTTGCCTTATAAGTCGTCTGTAAAAATTAATACTCCAATCTTGCACATCTAATTCAGGAAAACGCAAGGCGTTATAAGGAATTTTAAATTCAGCGTACCATCCTTTATCGTCCTTAGAAACTCTTGTTTCGAATACTACATCAAATGCAAAATCTTCATTATTTGAGGAAACTTGTGAATCCCCAAAAGCTCCTGCGCTAGTTGCAAAAAAACGCGTCTCATTAATACCATCATTATAGGTATTTAGTCCTATAGCAATAAAATCTGCTTGAACATTTATGTCATCCCTTTGTCCAAATTGACTAGGAATAGCATCTGGTTGATCGTCATACATAAAAGCTGCAACATAAACAGCTTTATCATCATAGGCAATCTTAAATTCAGTTTGAGTTTCTTTTGGAGCCAGACCTTCGTTGCTAGGTTCAAGCATATAAAAGTCTGTATAGACAGGAAGTTCATTCCAGATTTTGTCTGTTAGTACCCCATCTATTTTAGGAGGTGTACTTATTCTGGTTGCAGTGACAATCTTATCTTGAGCGATTGTAAAAATTGGAAAGAATCCAATAAGGATAAAAAACAGGAAATTGCGAGGCATAAAAAATAAATCTTCACAAAGCTATAAGAATTGATACCTTAAATTCTTAATAAGAAGTTAAAAGGATTTATAAAATTGTTTAATAATAAGTATATTTGATTAGACAAAAATACTAACAATGCCATATAGAACATTTGAGGAGTATAATATTGAAGTTACTGATGAAGTTAAAAGTAACTTTTCATCCATTATAGAAAGTTTAGGAGAAGATACTTCTAGAGATGGCATTTTAAAAACACCAGAACGGGCAGCAAAAGCAATGCAATTTCTCACTTCTGGTTATGATATGGATCCTGCAGCAATCCTTAAAGGAGCTATGTTCAAGGAAGATTATGATGATATGGTCATAGTCAAGAATATTGAACTATATTCACTCTGCGAGCACCATATGTTACCTTTCTTTGGAAAGGCTCACATAGCTTATATTCCTAACGGCCATATTGTAGGTTTAAGTAAGCTACCTAGAATTGTAGATGTTTATGCAAGAAGACTTCAAGTTCAAGAGCGTCTTACTCACGATATTCTAGAATGCATTAATACAACGCTCATGCCTAAGGGAGTGGCCGTAGTAATAGAAGCATCTCACATGTGTATGATGATGAGAGGTGTTCAAAAACAAAATTCAACAACCACAACTTCAGGTTTTAGAGGGCAGTTTGAGAAAATTGAAACACGTAATGAATTTCTTAAATTAATTTCTTCTTCTCTAGATTAATTTTTGGATTGTTTTTTGCATAGGTAAATGTATTATATTTAAAACACATCTATGAATCAACAATTAAGTAAATATAAACTTTTAGTTTTAGGACTTCTAATAGACGCAGTTGGGGTGGTAACTTCTAGCTGGGTTTTGCCTGGAATAGGAGATTTTGCAGATATCGCATGGGCACCAATAAGCGCTTGGCTTATGACAAAAATGTATAAAGGAACTGCTGGAAAAGTAGCGGGAGTTATAACCTTCGTAGAGGAATTAATACCGTTTGTAGACATTGTTCCTTCCTTTACTCTTATGTGGTTATATACTTTTGTTTTTAAAGATTCAAAAGTCGGAGAGAAGCTGGAGAATCGTCTTCAATAAGTATTCCTGCTTTCGCGAAATAAAAATCTCATTTGTTTGACACTAAAACTACAAAATACCTGAGTAATATTAAATTAGTTCAATACATGGTAAAATAAGTTTAGATCATAATATTTTCAAAATAATTATTTTTTTTACGAATACAATAATTTCTAAATAATCGTTTTTTATTTTAAATAACTGTATTTAAGTATTTTGTAATTATTATTAAAATCACTTCATTATAATTTTCTAAAAAAAAAAAATGAAAATTTCATATTCTTAATAAATGATCTAAATTTATGAGAAATTTATAAGGATATTCCCCATGTCAAACACCCACTACATAAGCAGTGAATTATTAAACCTTGAAAAAATTTCTTCTATAATAAATGATCAAAAAAAAATTGCCCTGAGTGAAGAAAGTCGTCATAATATAAATTCTTCAAGAGCTTATTTAGATAAAAAAATTACAGAAAGTACAAAACCAGTGTATGGAGTAAATACAGGTTTTGGTAGTTTATGCAATGTAGCGATAAGTGATAATAATCTTACACTACTTCAAGAAAATCTTGTGCGTTCTCATGCATGTGGTACAGGAACTTATGTGCCCAAAGAGATTGTAAAGCTCATGATTTTATTAAAAATCCAATCATTGAGTTACGGGCATAGTGGTGTGCACTTAGATACAGTACAGCGACTTATTGATTTCTACAATCTAGACATACTGCCAGTAATTTATGAACAGGGTTCATTAGGTGCTAGTGGAGATTTAGCTCCATTAGCGCATCTTGCACTTCCATTAATTAATGAGGGACAAGTATGGGACGGTGATATGCCAGTATCTGCGCAAGTATATTTACAAAAATTTAATTTTAAACCTATTCATTTAAAATCTAAGGAAGGACTAGCGTTATTAAATGGAACACAGTTTATGACCGCGTATGGTGTGTTTTCCTTACTTAAGTCCCATAAATTATCTTATTTATCAGATGTGATAGGAGCAATATCCCTAGATGCGTTTGATTGTAACTTGTCGCCATTTGATCCTTTAGTTCATTTTGTCCGTCCACATACTGGTCAAATTAAGACTGCAGAGCGTGTGATGTCTCTACTTAACTCTAGTGAAATTGCTGCAACAGAAAAAACCAATGTACAAGACCCATATTCATTTAGATGCATACCTCAAGTACATGGAGCAACTAAGGACGTGATACAGTTTGTAACTAAAACATTTAAAACAGAAATAAATAGTGTCACAGATAACCCTAATATTTTTCCGCATGAAGATAGAATCATAAGCGGTGGTAATTTTCATGGTCAACCACTAGCACTTGGGTTAGATTTTTTAGCCGTGGCTATGGCAGAGTTAGGGAGTATAAGTGAGCGTAGGGTGTACCAACTTATTAGTGGTTTGAGGGGGCTTCCGCCGTTTTTAGTAGACAGTCCAGGCTTAAATAGTGGAATGATGATTCCGCAATACACCGCTGCCTCTATTGTAAGTCAAAATAAACAGTTATGTACTCCATCCAGTGTTGATTCTATTGTTTCGTCAAATGGACAAGAAGATCATGTAAGTATGGGGGCAAACGCAGCTACAAAGCTTCTTAAAGTTGTAGATAACATTGAAACTCTATTGTCAATAGAATTACTCAATGCCACGCAAGCACTTCATTTTAGGCTTCCTTTAAAGACAGCCTCATTTCTAGAGTCGTTTGTTAAAGGTTATAGAGAAAATGTAGCTTACGTAACTCATGATCGCATTTTTTCTAATGATATACAAAAAGGAAAGGATTATTTAAAAAATATAGCTATAGATCCCCAAGAATTGTATTAAAGGAGTATGTGTTTTTTTATCCATTTTTTTGCATCAGATATAGAATGAAAGACTTCTAAGGGTTGAGCAACAAATTGTTTTTCAATAATAGCGTTAGTTTTCATAATTTTTACTTCTGTAACAATTGCAATTGCCCTTAAAATATCTTTACTAGCCACATACATATAGACTGTAGGGTCTATTGCATAGGAGTTCACTCTATGAGAAATATATCCATAGGGCTTATTTTTAAAATGAGCAGTTAGAGTAGATGAAATCTGTTTAAATTTTTCTAAATCAAGTGTAACCCCTTCGTTAATTACACCTATAGCAATATCCTTTTCAACTTTTAAAGTTCCAAAAGAAAATTTGATTATTGAATTATTCAATTAATAGTATTTTGGTGAGTAGTAAGTACTTGGTTTAAATCAGTAGTTTCTCAGTAATTTATTAAGCTTCTGAGAGTACGCTATTTTTAAAATCAATCGCACTTTCAATATTGTCAAAAGCAGCAAAAGGCTTGTTAAAAAATAATTTTTCTACAGCTAGCGTATCAGTAGTTTCATCTTTTGGGTCTACAACTACAAAACCTTTAAGATTTCTAATGTTTGAGGTTTTTAAATATATTGTTGGGTCGACAGAGTAGGAGTTTATTCTATAAGTTATATACACGAAGCTTCTATCTTTAAAAAAAGTCTCAGCGAGTTCAATTAAGATATCATTGTACTCTGGCAAAACAGTAATCCCTTCATTCATAGTAATAAAAATGTAATCATCATAGATTGACAATTTACAAAAGGGATATGTTGCCTTGTGTCTAATAGGGGTTGACATAAGGGTTGTATTTTACAATTATTTGTATATGAAAGATACAAGATTAAATCAATTCAAGGAATACAACAAGACTTAATTATTTTAAAATTTTAAATAAAAAAAGCCCCTAGTAATAATTAGTAATACTAGGGGCTTTAGGATTAAAATATAAATTTATGATTCTGTGGCTTCTGCCTTTTTTATAGAGATAGTAAGATCATCATTATTCTCATCCAAATCCATAAAAATAGTATCGCCTTCTTTTAATTTTGAGGTTATAATTTCCTCTGCAAGTGCATCCTCGATATATTTTTGGATAGCTCTTTTAAGTGGTCTTGCTCCATATTCTTTATCAAAACCTTTTTCAGAAATATAATCTTTTGCTTTATCGCTTAGCGTTAAATCATATCCTAAACCTTTGATTCGCTTATATAATTTTTCAAGTTCTATATCAATAATCTTATGTATATCCTCTCGCTCTAAAGCATTAAAGACCACTACATCGTCAATTCGGTTTAAAAATTCTGGTGCAAAAGCTTTTTTGAGAGCGTTTTGTATTACACTACGAGTATTTTCATCTACTTGTGTTTTACGTGATGCAGTACCAAAACCAACACCTTGCCCAAAATCTTTGAGTTTTCTAGCACCGATATTCGACGTCATTATTATTACTGTATTTCTAAAATCAATTTTCCGACCTAGAGAATCAGTAAGAAATCCATCATCAAGAACTTGAAGTAGCATATTAAATACGTCTGGGTGCGCTTTTTCAATTTCGTCTAATAATACTACAGAGTACGGCTTACGTCTTACCTTTTCAGTTAATTGACCACCTTCTTCATAACCCACGTATCCCGGAGGAGCACCTACAAGACGAGATATTGAGAATTTCTCCATGTACTCGCTCATATCTATCCTTATAAGGGCATCTTGATTGTCAAAAAGCTCTTTTGCAAGCACTTTTGCTAACTGAGTTTTTCCCACACCTGTTTGCCCTAAGAATATAAAAGAACCGATGGGTTTATTAGGATCTTTGAGTCCAGCTCGGTTGCGTTGTATTGCTTTTGTAACTTTAGCTACAGCTTCATTTTGACCAATAACGTTTCTTTGGATGATAGCAGGAAGTTCTGCAAGTTTATTGCTCTCAGTTTGTGCAATGCGATTTACAGGGATGCCTGTCATCATACTCACAACATCGGCTACATTATCTTCAGATACGATTTCTTTGTGCAGCTTAGCATCTTCCTCCCATCTTTCTTGTGCAATGGCAAGTTCCTTTTCAAGATTTTTTTCATCATCTCTCAATTTGGCTGCCTCTTCGTATTTCTGCTTTTTTACCACGGAGGTTTTAAGCTCGCGTACCTCTTCTAGTTTGTTCTCTAGTTCCAAGATTTTTTTCGGAACATCAATATTAGTGATATGCACACGTGAACCTGCTTCATCTAATGCATCTATAGCTTTATCTGGAAGAAATCGATCTGTCATGTATCTATTAGTGAGCTTAACACAAGCTTCTAATGCCTCGTCTGTGTAAGATACATTATGGTGTTCTTCATATTTACCTTTGATATTTTGTAATATCTCAATAGTTTCTTCTACACTCGTCGGCTCAACAATGACTTTTTGAAAACGACGCTCTAATGCTCCGTCTTTTTCGATATGTTGACGAAATTCATCTAGAGTAGTAGCACCTACACATTGAATTTCACCTCTAGCCAACGCAGGTTTGAACATATTAGAGGCGTCTAAAGAGCCTGTTGCCCCTCCAGCACCTACGATAGTATGAATTTCATCGATAAAAAGGATAATATCATCATTCTTTTCTAACTCATTCATCACTGCTTTCATACGTTCTTCAAATTGCCCTCGATATTTTGTACCAGCAACCAGACTCGCTAGATCAAGTGTAACAACTCTTTTATCAAAAAGTATACGAGACACCTTTCGCTGCACGATACGTAAAGCTAGTCCTTCTGCAATAGCAGATTTACCTACACCTGGTTCTCCTATGAGTAAAGGATTATTTTTTTTACGTCTACTTAAAATTTGTGAAACACGTTCGATCTCTGCAGATCTTCCTACTACAGGGTCTAGTTTCCCTTCATCTGCCATAGCCGTTAGATCTCTACCAAAATTATCGAGAACAGGTGTTTTACTTTTTTTATTACCCTTTGGTGTTGTAGGACTATTGAAAGGGTTTTCTTTTGAACCTTCGGCACCATCATCTGTATCATCAGAGTATGATTCGGATTTAATTGGTTCTATATAATCATCATTATCATTTGCCATCATATGCTTAAACTGGTCTTTTACATTATCATAATCTACCTTAAGGCGATTAAGCAGTTTTGTTGTAGGGTCGTTTTCATTCCTTAGCACACAGAGTAAAAGATGTGCTGTATTTATAGAAGAACTTTGAAAAAGCTTAGCTTCTAGAAAAGTAGTTTTCAAGGCACGTTCAGCCTGCCTTGTCAAATGCAGGTTCTTTTTATCGTTGCTCTGTAAAGTAATGTTAGGATTAGCCGGACTTAAAATCTCTACTTTACGTCTAAGGTGTTCTAAGTCTACTTCTAAAGCTCCTAAAATATCGATCGCTTTACCACTACCATCACGCAATAGCCCTAGTAATAAATGCTCTGTTCCTATAAAATCGTGACCTAATCTTAAAGCCTCTTCTTTGCTGTATGCGATTACATCCTTTACTCTTGGCGAAAAATTATCATCCATATCTTCTGCGTTCGTTCTATTGTAAATTTAAGTAAAACAGATTCAAAAACCATTCCGCTTACTATTCTAGTGTCAATTTACAGAAATACCTGACACTCTGCCCGTGCTTTAACAAGGTAGTTATCAAAAAAACCTGTTAAATATTGTTGATAAATAGTACGCTTTCGCGAAAGCGAAAAGTCTATAAACACCTATAAATTCTGTACATTGCTTGTTAGAAGTATTTAGAATAAATAGAAGTAAAATCTAATCAATTTATATATGGCTGACGGAGAAAAGCTGATCCCGATTAACATTGAAGATGAAATGAAATCTGCTTACATCGATTACTCGATGTCTGTAATTGTATCTCGAGCACTACCAGATGTGCGTGATGGTTTAAAACCAGTGCATAGACGAGTACTTTATGGAATGCATGAACTTGGAATACGAGCTAGTGGAGCCCATAAAAAAAGTGCAAGAATTGTAGGAGAGGTATTAGGAAAGTATCACCCACATGGTGATACATCTGTATACGATGCTATGGTGCGTATGGCTCAAGAATGGAGTTTACGTTATATGCTTATTGATGGTCAAGGTAACTTTGGGTCTGTAGATGGGGATAGCCCTGCTGCTATGCGTTATACAGAGGCTCGTATGCGTAAGATATCTGAAGACATGCTTGCAGATATAGATAAAGATACAGTTGATCATCAATTAAATTTTGATGATACTTTAAAGGAACCTACAGTTCTTCCTACAAGAGTACCAGGACTTCTAATTAATGGTGCTTCTGGAATTGCAGTAGGTATGGCAACAAATATGCCACCGCATAACTTATCAGAGGTAATTGATGGTATACATGCTTATATAGATAACAATGAGGTTACCGTAGATGAGCTCATGGAGCATGTAAAGGCTCCAGATTTTCCAACGGGTGGAACAATCTATGGATACGATGGAGTGCGTGAAGCTTTTAAAACAGGTCGCGGTCGTGTTGTGATGCGTGCAAAAGCAGAGTTTGAAGAAGTGAAAGGTCGTGAGTGTATTATTGTGACTGAAATACCATATCAGGTAAATAAAGCTGATATGATTAAGAAGACAGCAGATATGATTAACGAAAAGAAGATCGAAGGGATTTCTGCTATTCGTGATGAATCTGACCGAAACGGAATGCGTATCGTTTATGTACTTAAGCGTGATGGTATTCCTAATATTGTACTCAATAAACTATATAAATATACCGCACTTCAATCTTCTTTTAGTGTTAATAATATTGCATTAGTAAATGGTCGTCCAGAAATGTTGAATCTAAAAGATATGATTCATCATTTTGTAGAGCATCGCCATATTGTAGTAGTCCGTCGTACGAAGTATGAGCTAAAGAAAGCAGAAGACCGTGCACATATACTAGAAGGTCTAATTATCGCTTCAGATAATATAGACGAAGTGATTGCTATTATTCGCGCAAGTTCTAACGCAGATGAGGCAAGACAAAACCTAATTGAGCGTTTTAAGCTTTCTGAGATACAAGCAAAAGCAATTGTCGAAATGCGTTTAAGACAACTTACAGGCTTAGAACAAGATAAGCTTCGTAACGAGTATGATGAGATCATGAAGACTATAGAGGATCTAAAAGATATTCTAGCCAAGAAGGAACGTCGTATGCAAATTATACGTGATGAACTGCAAGAGATTAAAGATAAATATGGTGACGAGCGCCGCTCGAGAATTGAATATGCAGGAGGTGATGTGAGTATCACAGATCTCATTCCTGATGAAAAAGTGGTAATTACAATATCAAACGCAGGCTATGTAAAAAGAACTTCGCTCACCGAGTATAAGACACAAAATAGGGGTGGAGTTGGTACTAAGGCTTCAACGACTCGTAATGAAGACTTTTTAGAGCATCTATTTGTAGGAACAAATCATCAATATATGCTTTTCTTTACTCAAAAAGGAAAGTGTTTCTGGATGCGTGTTTTTGAAATACCAGAGGGTAGTAAGACTTCAAAAGGTAGAGCTATACAAAATCTAATCAATATTGAGCAAGATGATGATGTGAAAGCTTTTGTTTGTACGGGAGACTTAAAGGATGAAGATTATATTAACAATCACTATATTATCATGGCCACTAAGAAAGGTCAAGTTAAGAAAACTGCCCTTGAACAATATTCTAGACCTCGTACTAACGGTATTAATGCTATAACCATTAAGGATGATGATGAACTTCTTTCAGCAAAGCTTACAACAGGAGAAAGCCAAGTGATGCTTGCTCTTAAATCAGGAAAAGCAATTAGGTTTGAGGAAAGCAAAACAAGACCTATGGGTAGAAATGCTTCTGGTGTTCGTGGCATAACTCTTGCAAGTGATAATGATGAAGTAGTTGGTATGGTTTCTGTAAACGATACAGAAAGCAATATTCTCGTCGTTTCTGAAAAAGGATATGGTAAACGTAGTAGTCTCGAAGATTATCGCATTACTAACCGAGGAGGAAAAGGCGTTAAAACTATTTCTGTCACGGAGAAAACCGGTGAGCTAGTTGCTATAAAAAATGTTACTGACGAAGATGATTTAATGATCATCAATAAATCAGGGATTGCTATACGTATGGAAGTATCATCATTAAGAGTGATGGGGCGTGCCACTCAAGGAGTACGACTCATAAACTTAAAAGGTAATGATAGTATAGCAGCAGTGGCAAAGGTGAAGAGTGACGAAGACGATATTGATGAAGATGACTTAGAAGGAAATCCAGATTCAAGTCAAAATTCAACCCCAACTAAAAATTCTTCTGAAGAAGAGGAGTAGAAAGAATTAGGGTTGGATAATTTTAAGTAATTTTGCAACCCTTAATTTTTTAATTAAATATTCAAAATGAGAACTAAATTTTTATTTACAATAGCACTTGCTGCTTCATCCGTGGTATTTGCACAAAAAAAAGAAGTAAAAGCTATAGAGAAGGCTATCAAATCTGGAAGTTATGGAGAAGCAAAAACACTGCTAGCTCCAGCAGCAGCCTTAGAGTCTGAAATGGATGATAAAACAAAAGAAAAGTTTACTCTTTTAAAAGCTCAAGCATATCTTGGAGTAAACAATAAAAATGAAGCTGATCTTGAGAAAGCAGCCATTGCCTTTTCAAGTCTGAAAGGCACTAAATATGATGACGATGCGACACAAGGTTTGTCTAGTGTTGTTACTTCTTTAGTTAATGGCGCTGTAGATGATCAAAATCAAGAAAATTACTCTAATGCAGCAACAAAACTTGAAAAGGCTTACGATTACAGTAAAAAAGATACTGTGTACCTCTATTTTGCCGCTTCAAATGCGATAAATGCAAAAGATTATGACACAGCTTTGAAAAACTACATCCAGCTCCGTGATTTAAATTATTCTGGTAGCGAATTACAATATTTTGCAACTAATGCTGATACAGGAGAAGAGGAACTTATTTCTAACAAGAATGAGCGTGACCTTTTAATAATGTCAAAAACGCACATCAATCCAACAGAACGTCTTTCAGAACCAAAAAGTGCAGAAATCACAAAAAACATTGCTCTAATTTATGTATCACAGGGTAAGAATGATGATGCGCTTAATGCGATGGCTTTAGCACGTAGAGAAAATCCAAATGATTTAGCATTATTACGATCTGAGGCTGATATTTATCTAAAAATGAAGCGAATGGATAAATATGAGGAAACTATTACAGAGGTTTTAAAAATGGACCCTAATAATGCAGAACTGTATTATAATCTAGGAGTAGGAGCAGATCAACAAGGCAATAAAGAAAAGGCTAGAAAATACTACGAAAAAGCCATCGAGATTAAAGGGGACTATGCAGCAGCCTATAACAATCTTGCAGTACTCATATTATCTGAAGAAAGAGCCATTGTAGATCAAATGAATAGTTTAGGAACTTCAAACGCTGATTTTAAAAAGTATGACGAGCTTAAACTAAAACGAGAAGGTATATATAAAAGTGCACTGCCATATTTAGAGAAAGCTTTAGAGTTTAGATCTGATTATATTGCTGTTGCTCGTTCTTTGTACGGAATTTATGAGCAGTTAGGTATGACTTCAAAAGCAGACGCGATGAAAGCTCGCATTGAAACTTTAGAAGCAAATTAAAATTTACACTTTTCACTAGTCCTAAATAATCTTACAGAGTAATTATTTAGGACTAGTCATTTTAACACTTTAAAAAAACCGCTTCATATATGAAAGCGGTTTTTTTAAATGATTTTTTTAATGACTCTTAGTTTGTGTGTATGACTTCGAGTATGTGGATTATAGATTCCTGAATGGTCCAACCGATCTATGCGTACTTCGCCATGTGCGTGAATGATGTAATTATTTTCCATTATAATGCCCACATGCGTGATTAAACCCTCAGCATTGTCAAAAAAAGCAAGATCTCCAGGTTCACTTTCCTCAATAAAACTTAGGGCTTCACCTTGACTAGCTTGCTGAGAAGCATCGCGTTTCAAAAAATATCCATTTAAGCGGTACACCATTTGTGTAAAACCACTGCAGTCTATCCCAAAGATCGTTCTTCCTCCCCATAGATATGGAGACTTCATATACAGCAGCGCTGTTTCTATGAGATGTTTTTTTTGTTTTTTATCGCTTTGAAAATCCCCGTCATAGGTTGCTTTAAGTATATTTAAATTTCCTACAGAGGCACCTAGTACAATCGTTAAAAGTTCCTTTTTGTTAGTTGTTACAAATTGAACAGGATCAGTTACAAGTTGAAGAGGTTTTGCTTTCGCGAAAGCGTATTCATCTTCTGTAATTTCTATATATTGTTTATTGTCAATCCAACCCTCATATTTATCATGGGAAAGCTTTACTCTACTCCAATTTTTGCGCAACTCTACAACTTTAAAATGCTCTCCATAAAGAACTTGGTTTACAAGTTCACTGCGGTCAGAGGGTTCTGCACGCATAGGGACAATACTGAGCTGGCAAATACCGTAGCGCATACGTTTGAAGTTATCTAAAAAATCTAGTTATTATTTTTAATAACCATTGCTGATGCACCACCACCACCATTACAAATAGCAGCAGCTCCTAATGTTCCATTATTTTGTTTCAAGACATTAATTAATGTAATTAATATACGTACCCCGCTACATCCAAGCGGATGTCCAAGAGAAACGGCTCCACCATTTACATTTACATTGCTATCTTCAAGTCCAAGTATCTTCATATTAGCAAGTCCTACAACCGAAAATGCTTCATTAAATTCAAAAAAGTCTATTTGATCTTGAGTTACATTTGCTTTTGATAGTGCTTTTGGAAGTGCTTTTGAAGGAGCAGTAGTAAACCACTCAGGCTCTTGTGCTGCATCTGCGTAACTTTCTATAGTACATAATGGAGTTAAGTTAAGCGCTTTTGCTTTTTCTTCACTCATCACAATCACTGCACCTGCACCATCATTAATGGTAGAAGCATTTGCAGCCGTTACTGTCCCGTCTTTAGAAAAGGCAGCACGGAGTGCTGGTATTTTTTCCATCTTGACATTTCTGTACTCTTCATCTTTATCGATTATAAGTGCATCTCCTCTTCTTTGTGGTACAGGTACAGGAACTACTTCGTTGTCAAATTTTCCAGCTCCCCATGCTGCTGCACTTCGTTTATAAGATTGTATAGCGTATGCATCTTGCTCTTCTCGTGAAAAATCATATTTAACTGCGCAGGCATCTGCACATACCCCCATTGCATTACCATCATACGCATCTACTAGACCATCTTTTTGCATACCATCAATCATTGTTTGAGGACCAAACTTATGACCATTACGAAGGTGTACATAATGCGGTATTAAACTCATGTTTTCCATGCCTCCAGCAACTACAACGTCTGCATCCCCTAGAAGCACAGACTGTGCAGCCATCATTACTGATTTCATTCCAGATGCACAAACTTTATTTACTGTAGTACAAGGAACAGTATCAGGAATTCCAGCACCTAGAGCTGCTTGTCTAGCTGGAGCTTGACCAACACCCGCCTGAACAACATTACCCATATAAACTTCATCCACTTGAGAAGGGGAGAGGTTTATTTTATCTAAAGCTCCTTTAATGGCTATAGAACCTAATTTTGTTGCAGTTACTGAGGATAGCGAACCCATGAAACTTCCAATAGGTGTACGAACTGCAGATACTATTACTACTTTTTTATTCATGATAATGTTTGTTTTATAACATAGAAAACGTTGTCGCGAATGTAAGAAATTTTCTTAGAAACACTCGTCTTAAGACTAGGGATAAAGGTTATTTTCAACCCATAATTATTTAGTACTTTAGCTTAAGGTATTTATATATATGCGCACAATAACATTAACATTTTACAAGTATCAGGACTTAATTTATAAGCTCTTACTAATTATAGTTTGCGCAGGTCTTATTGTCTATTTTTTTCCTAAAAGTGGAAAGTTTCAATATGAAATTGAAAAAGGTTTCCCTTGGCAATATGAAAATTTGTATGCAGATGAGGATTTTGCAATTCTTAAAAGTAATGAAGTTCTCTCTGCAGAGCGGAATAAGATAGAATCGCAATCTGCAGTATACTTTACCTATAATCAAGAGGTCGTCGAGAAAATTTATAGTACCTATGACTCTAATTTTTCTAAAGTTTTTGGTGATACGTTAGCTTCAAAATCAAAACTAAGGAAATTAAAAAAATATGGATTCAACTTATTAAGAGATATTTATAAGAGCGGTGTTATAAAAAATAAACCACTATACGATGAAAGTAAACTTGTTTTTCTTAAAAAAGGAAATACAGTTTCAGAAATCACTTTAAGTGAATTATATATTCTAAGTGATATTACAGCAAAACTTACGTCTAAGATTAATGAGGGAGATTACAGAGATTATAAAAATCAATATTTACAGCTTTATTTTGACGGCTTAGAGGCTAACGTATCATTAGATGAAGAACTTACAGAACAATCATTACAAGAAGAGCTAAATCAAATGTCTAAAACTAGAGGTGTGGTACCTAAGGGTAGTCTTATAATCTCTAGAGGTGAATTAGTAGAAGGGGAAGCATTACAAAAAGTTTTATCTCTTAAAACAAAATACGAATCACAAAATTTTAGTGATTTAAGATACAACTGGGTTTTATTTGGATATATTTTGTTAGTGTTACTTGCATTAATAATGATGTTGTTATTTATTAGAACCTATCGTCCTGAGGTATTTGCTAATAATACAAAAATTACTTTTATATTTTTTAATATTCTTTTAATGGTTTTATTGACTACTGCAGTGGTCAAATTGCGTCCAGAGTATATCTATGCGGTACCATTATGTATACTTCCGCTCGTAATCAAAGCCTTTTTTGATGCTAGAATGGGATTATTTACTCATGTAATTGCAATACTATTGTTGGGATTTATAGTTCCTAATAGTTTTGAATATTTCTTTTTACAAGTGATAGCGGGAATCGTTACAATATTAACGGTTCCTGAATTATACAAACGAGCAAATCTATTCATATCTGTAGGTCAGATTACTTCCATTTATATTTTGGCTTATTTTGCATTTAATATTGTCAATGAAGGAGGGACTGATGGGTTAGCCCTAGAAGAGTTTGGTATGTTTATGTTAGCCGGTCTTGCTACATTGTTTGTTCAACCTCTTATTTATATTTATGAAAAGGTTTTTGGTTTAGTAAGCGATGTTTCCCTTTTGGAGTTATCTGATACAAATTCTAAATTACTAAAAAAGCTAGCAGATAAAGCTCCAGGAACTTTCCACCACAGTTTGAATGTTGCAAATTTATCTGAAGCTGCTGCAAATGAAATTGGAGCAAATGCCATGTTAGTTAGAGTTGGGGCTCTTTATCATGATATAGGGAAAATGCAAAATCCTACAGATTTTACAGAAAATCAAGCAACAGGAGTAAATAGTCATGATGATTTATCGCCAGTAGAGAGTGCTCGTATCATTATTGATCATGTGATCACTGGTATAGAACTTGCCCGGAAATATAATCTTCCAGACCGTGTAATAGATTTTATTAGAACACATCATGGCACAAGTACCGTCCAGTATTTTTACATGAAAGCAAAGGAAGAAGATGAAGACGTGAGTATCAAAAAATTTCAATACCCAGGTCCTTTGCCATTTAGTAAAGAAACTGCTATTTTGATGATGGCAGATAGCGTTGAAGCTGCTTCAAAAAGTCTTAAAAATCCGACATCCACACTCATTGATGCGTTTGTAGAAAAGATTATTAAAAAGCAAATGAATGAAGGTCAATTTCTTAATGCAAATATTACATTTAAAGAAATACAGCAGATTAAAAAGGTTCTCAAAAAGAAACTTAATAACATCTATCACTTAAGAATAGAATACCCTGAGTAGTATAAATATATTTATTTAGGCAGATATACGCTTTCGGGAATGCGTATATCCAATCTAATTTTATTACAACCTATTGATTTTCTTAATCTAAATTACCTCAGTGGTGGATAAGCTACTGGATTCACTTCATGCATCATTTGGTATATTTTTTCAAATATGTCGTCCATCGATGGTTTTGAAAAATAATCTCCATCAGTTCCATAAGCAGGTCTATGAGAATTTGCTGTTAGCGTCTCAGGTTTGCTATCAAGATATTGATATGCATTTTGTTTATTAAGCACTTGATCAAGTAGAAAAGCACTTGCTCCTCCAGGCATATCCTCGTCTACAACTATAAAGCGATTAGTCTTTTTAATACTCTCAACAACTTTATGTTCTAAATCAAAAGGCAATAAAGATTGCGCATCAATCACTTCAATATTGATACCAACAGTCATTAACTCTTTTGCGACATCCATTACAATACGTAAAGTACTTCCATAAGATAAAACCGTGATATCAGTTCCTTCTTTAATAATTTCTACAACGCCGATAGGTGTTTTAAACTCACCGATGTTAGATGGAAGGTTTTCTTTTAGCCTATATCCATTTAGACATTCTACCACAACCGCTGGCTCATCACTTTCAAGAAGCGTATTATAAAAACCAGCTGCTTTCATCATATTACGAGGGGTAAGTATGTACATCCCTCTTAGTAAATTAATGAGAGCGCCCATTTGAGATCCGCTGTGCCAGATTCCTTCTAATCTATGTCCTCTAGTTCTAACAATAAGTGGCGCTTTTTGTTTGCCGTGAGTTCTATACCTCAAAGATGCTAGATCATCACTTAGTATTTGAACTGCATATAAGATATAATCAAGGTATTGTATTTCTGCAATAGGTCTTAGACCTCTCATAGCCATCCCAATCCCTTGTCCTATGATAGTTGCTTCACGTATGCCAGTATCTGCAACTCGAAGTTCACCATATTTTTCTTGCATCCCTTCAAGACCTTGGTTAACATCACCTATAGTTCCAGCATCTTCGCCAAAGATTAATACGTTAGGTATTTTATCAAAGAGCACATCAAAATTGTCTCTTAGAATCACGCGGCCATCTACTAGATTTTCTTCAGTGTACTCTGGTTTAACTTCTTTAATCGAAGTAGCTGCAGATGTTGTTTCATTATAAAGGTGTGCACTATAATTAGGCTGCGTTTTTGTTATATACTCATTTACCCATTGTAGAAGTTGTTCTCGTTCTGTGCTTTGCTCGCCTATAGTGTATCTAAGGACTTTGCGACTTACACTTAGTATGTCTGACTTAAGAGGTTCTTTATTTTCAAGGAGTTGATCATAAAGAGGTGAGATGAAACTGCTATTGGGACTATTATTACTAATAGAACTCAGTAAATCTAAAACTCTGCCTTTTTCTTCACGCATAGGTTGTAAAAATGCTTCCCAAGCCGCTTTTTTACCATCCCTTACTTTTTTCTTAAGTTCCTTTTCAAGATCACTTAATTCTTCATCTGTAGCCAGTCCTTGTTCTATAAGCCAATCTCTAAATTTTACGTTACAATCGTTTTCTCTTTCCCATTGTAACCTCTCTTGATTTTTATAACGCTCATGAGATCCAGATGTAGAGTGGCCTTGTGGTTGAGTAAGTTCAACCACGTGTACAAGAACGGGTACATGTTCTTCTCTTGCAATTTTTCCAGCTTTTTCATATGCATCAACAAGAGCTGGATAATCCCATCCATTAACTTTTATAATCTCATAACCTTGATCCTGATCATCTCTTTGGAACCCAGCGAGAATCTTAGAAATATCCTCCTTAGTAGTTTGATGTTTTGCATGCACGGAAATACCATACTCATCATCCCAAACACTAATAACCATAGGAACTTGAAGAACTCCAGCGGCATTTATAGTTTCAAAAAATAATCCTTCACTTGTACTTGCATTTCCTATCGTTCCCCAAGCCACTTCATTCCCCTTATTTGAGAAATTTTTGCTATCTGTAGTTTCTACTTCTCTAAATATTTTTGAAGCTTGCGCAAGACCTAATAGTCTTGGCATCTGCCCAGCTGTAGGTGAAATGTCAGAGCTAGAGTTTTTTTGTGACAAAAGATTTTTCCAGTTACCATCTGGATCCAAGCTATGTGTAGCAAAGTGTCCGCCCATTTGCTTTCCTGCACTCATCGGGTCAAACGCTATATCTGTATGCGCATATAAACCAGCAAAAAATTCTTCTATGGATAGGTGGTCTATTGCCATCATAAAGGTCTGGTCTCTATAATAACCAGATCTAAAATCACCTTTTTTAAAAGCACGAGCCCAAGCTAATTGTGGGAGTTCTTTTCCATCACCAAATATTCCAAATTTGGCTTTTCCAGTCAGAACTTCTCTTCTTCCTAAGAGACTGCACTCACGGCTAGTTACTGCAATTCTATAATCTTCGATTACAGATGCTTTAAAATCTTCGTACGATAGTGCTGCTTGGCTTTTTGGTTTTGTAGACATAGATGTAAATGATCAATGCGTAAAAATAAAGAAAAGTAACCCAAATTGCAATCACAACTACTGTTAAACACTTGTCAATTTGGTATCAAAAATCCAGTAAATCAAATTATAATTTAATAAAAACATTGAAATCAACTTATTGTTGCGGATTTATTAAATCAAAACAGATGGAATAGATAGACAATTAATACCACTTGCGAGAGAAAAGTCCTATAAGTGTATTAATTCCTATTTGAACTTTAAATCTAATTTTTTGATCATAATTCTTATCTGCAACTTCCCAACCAAGGTTTGAGTATATAGGAAAAAATAATTCAAAATAGTCATCTAATAGACTAACTTGTATACCAGAGTCAAAAACTACTTGCCCATCAAAGCCATTATTTTTAACTAAACCAACGTCTCCATAACCATAAAAGTATTTCCAAATAGTTGTACTTGCGTTTAACGTAACTAGATATTGATTTGCAAAGGCTGGTTGTAGCTGAGATTTAAATCCCCCTTCGGCAATAATTATTTGTTGAGAGAACAGGCCACTATCTTCAGACCTCCCATAGTAATTATAATCAAAAAGATAATCTGTTGGTCTATCTAATGCAAAACTAAAAAAATCACCATCTGCAATCGTATTATTATAAGTAAAAAAACCTCCAAAGGCTCTTAGGTTCAACTGTCTATTGTTTAAAAACAAACGTCTATAAAATGCAGTTACTGATGCTTTACCAAAGTTCTTTGCAAACTGCAAATCTGCACTCCAGTTTAAAGTATTAATAATCCCAGGATTTGATCTTGAGTACCGCAAATTGAGTACATCATAATTAGGAGTTTCTAATGGAACAAGAGGGTCTTCTTCTCTTTGAACACTTATATATCTTGCAGATGCACTTTGCCTTTTGTCTGCTCTTAAATTTGAGGTTCTAAAACTAAAATTTATAAAAGGCGTAACTCGGTCATAACGTAAATTAGGGGCATATGAAAATGTAGAACCAGAAATCCCATATCTCATTGCATAAAGACCTTGATTTTGAAAATCATGCCTGTAAGAGATAGAAGCACTTCCTAATAATTTTTTAGAATTTAAACCAAACTGTGGTTCAAGCTTAAAGTCTAAGGATTTTCTAAGTAGCGTTTTATTGTATATTTTAAAACCTGGTGCAAAGCCATCGTATATGTTGTATTCAAATACAGGCATAACAAACAACTGATGTTTTGATGGGTTTTCAATATCCTGAAGAAGTTTGAATTGAATAGGTTTATCTATGTTTAATAATGTTCCTGGCTTTTCAAAATTATTTCTCAAGTTTGATTCTGGAACTACCTCTTCGTAGTTAAGAATAAATTGATCAACTGTAGCCTTGTCATACGACAGAAAGGCGTTTTTTTGAGATCCATCGATCCATCGTTTTGATACGAGACTATCATTTTTAAAAGCAAAGACGGGTATAGGGCTTGTTCTCCTATTTTTGTTGCGAATATTAACAATAATAGAATCTCCTTTTACAACACTTTTTTTAATCGAGTAATCTATACGCTTGTTTGACGTCAGGTAATCCTCAAAAAACCAATCAACATTCTTTGAAGTGTTGGCTCTCAAAAGAGTTTCAAAATTTGAAGAGGTCGTAGGAGTATTTCCATTATTTTTAAAGTATTCTTTAATGACTTTACCTACAGTATTATCACCTAAATAGTCGTTAAGATAATTTAATCCTACGCCGCTTTTATAAGAAAATCCTATATTCTTATTATACTTAATAAGCTTATCATACGGCGTGTCAAGAGGCTGCTCTAAGTTGAGACGCGAAATATGATTATGAAGTATGGTAAATTGATCGTTAAACTCTAATTCTGAAGCATAAAACTGTCTTATAAGCCAAAATCTATCAAAGTCACCTACAATTTTTAAATCTGGATAGAACGTATCCATGTATTCTTGCAATAGAAAGACTTTAATTCCATCAATAAGCCATCTGTCGTTCCTTGGGTCTACTAATAGCGTATTATTTACATAATTATTAATAGTTGTTTTAAGAATTTCAACTTCATATTTAAAGCCATCTGGAAAAGGACTTATAAAATCAGGAAGTTCATTGAGACCATAGACAGGTTGTTCTTTGTAGTCTAAATTTGTGACTAATATTTTAGAAAACGGGTAGTCACCTAAGTTTGTATTTAGAAAACCTGCAATGCGGTCTGCGATAAGCTCACGTATGGGACGGTCAATTTTGTAATCATGTAAATTCGACACAATAGTTACGTGGTCTGTTTTTACCTCATCGTAGTTTGATTCTTTAAGTAGGAAAATTTTAGCATCAGTTCTTTGTTTTCCAGTGAGTGTAGTTACTTTGTCTCTTATCGCATTACCTTCATTTATAATTTCTTTATCTAGATCGGTAATAAGAGTATATTCTTCAGGTATTGAAAAGCTTATTTTTAGATCTGTTTGCGGGAAGTAACGGTCATTAAGGTTTTTATTACTATAATACACCCAGTCGTTCTCATAAGCGGCAGGTGTTATAAACCAATACCTAAGATTATAATCTCCATTTTTAGTTATACCGTAATCGGTAAATTTTGCGTCTGGTAAAACCACTGTATAATTAAGAACTAGTTGTATGCTTTGTCCTGGAAGGGCTGGTTCTGTGAGTTCAATTTTTAGAATATCTGGATATTTCTCTGGGCGGGAGTAGGCGAGAGCAATGTTGTTGGATAGGATACTTGAAACCTTAGTTTCACCACGATCTTCATCTTTGGCAAGATGAAACTTCTTCTCATAATACTCAGCAAATCGGGTTGCTAAGGGAGTTGTTTTACTAGAAAAACTGTGTGCCCAATCTGTTAAGTAAACCTCATTCCAAGTATTTTGAGAAGTGTTGCGCAAAACAATGTTTTGCTCTATAACTATAGATTTTTTGTCATCTAATAGTTGTGCTTTAATAGAGGTCTCATGTTGTGCGTTTATGGCAACCGAGAAAGCTATTATGGATAAGAAACGTAAAGTTAGTTGGAATTTTTTTTGCACAAGTGAGAGCCTAAAAAGCTATAAATATTAATTAATCTTTGGGGTTAGGTGGAGTTTGAAGAACTACGCTTTCGCGAAAGCGTAGCCATCAAAAATCTTTTAAAAATTAGGGCTCAATTTAAATTCGTCGTAAAAGTTATTTAAAACTTCAATGACTTCATCTGAAGTGTCCACAAGATGTATAAGATCAATATCCTTCGCACTAATATTTGCAAAGCTATCCAAGAGTGTTGTTTTTACCCACTCCATAAGACCGCTCCAAAATTCTGTTCCTACCAAAATAATTGGGAACTTCTGTATTTTATGTGTTTGAATTAGAGTAATAGCTTCAAAAAGTTCATCTAGTGTTCCAAATCCACCTGGCATGACTACAAATCCCTGTGAGTACTTTACAAACATGACTTTACGAACAAAGAAGTAGTCAAAATCTAAACTTTTATCACTGTCAATATACGGATTGTCGTGTTGCTCAAAAGGAAGGTCTATATTAAGTCCTACTGAAGTACCACCTGCGAGGTGTGCTCCTCTATTTCCTGCTTCCATAATTCCAGGGCCTCCTCCTGTGATAACTCCATATCCATTCTCAGCAATCTTTTCGGCAACTTCAACGGAGAGTTGATAATATTTATTATCGGGTTTTGTGCGGGCACTTCCAAAAATGGAAACACAAGGACCGATACGACTCATTTTTTCAAAGCCATTTACAAATTCTCCCATTATCTTAAAGATGGCCCAAGAGTCATTTGTTTTGTTTTCATTCCATCCCTTCGGTCTATTTTCGTTTCTCATGTATATTTATTTCTTTATTGGAGACTACTAAATCTCTTTATTTCCTTGAACTAAATCTTCTCTATTAAAGAGTTACTGCTGTTTTATAAGTCTTCATTTCTTTTTTTAAAAATGAAGCGGTGTAACCTTTTCCTTTTTTTATAATCTGTTCTGGTGTTCCTACCGCAATAACCTCGCCACCATTTTTCCCACCTTCATAGCCTATATCTATAATGTGATCTGCCATTTTAACTACATCCAAATTATGTTCTATAATCAATATTGTGTTTCCTTTATCAACTAGTTTATTGAGAACCTCCATTAGAACTCTAATATCTTCAAAATGTAGACCTGTAGTAGGTTCATCTAATATATAAAACGTATTACCTGTATCACGTTTACTAAGCTCAGTTGCAAGTTTAATACGCTGTGCTTCACCTCCAGAGAGCGTAGTGCTTTGTTGACCTAGCGTAATATAACCTAAACCAACATCTTTTATCGTTTTTACTTTTCGATATATTTTTGGTATGTTTTCAAAAAAGTCTGTTGCTTCGTTGATAGTCATTTCTAACACATCTGCGATGGACTTTCCTTTATATCTAATCTCAAGTGTTTCTCTATTAAATCGTTTCCCTTGACATGTTTCACACTCAACATAAACATCAGGTAAGAAATTCATTTCTATAACCCGCAATCCTCCACCTCGACATGTCTCACACCTACCACCTTTAACATTAAAACTAAAGCGACCTGGCTTATAACCTCGTATAAGAGCCTCTGGAGTTTTTGCAAAGAGACTTCTTATTTCATCAAAAGCTTTGGTATATGTTGCTGGATTACTGCGTGGCGTACGACCTATGGGAGATTGATTTATGTCTATTACTTTATCGCAATTATCTAGTCCTTTAATACTTTTATAAGGCATTGGAACTTTAACTCCATTAAAATAATGAGCATTCATAATAGGGTACAGGGTCTCATTAATCAGCGTAGACTTTCCACTACCAGAGACGCCAGTTACAGCAATCATTTTGCCAAGCGGTAATTTAATTGAGACATTCTTTAAGTTATTCCCAGTAGCTCCTTTAAGTTCTATAAATTTGCCATTTCCTTTACGTCTCTGTTCTGGGATTTTTATTTCTTTTTCTCCATTAAGGTATTGTGCTGTGAGGGTGTGTTGTGTTAATAATTCTTCTGGAGTTCCTTCACTTATGATCTCACCTCCAAAACGGCCTGCTTTTGGACCTATATCAATTACATGATCTGCACGCTCTATCATATCCTTGTCATGCTCTACTACAATTACAGAATTGCCTATATCTCGTAAAGAAACTAATGAGTTAATAAGCTTTTCATTATCTCTTTGGTGAAGTCCAATACTAGGTTCATCCAAAATATACAATACACCTACCAATTGTGAGCCAATTTGTGTAGCTAGACGTATACGCTGTGCTTCACCCCCAGATAGTGATTTTGAACTTCTATTTAAATTGAGGTAGGTAAGTCCTACATCAACAAGAAATTGAATTCTTGATCTTATTTCTTTGACAACTTCAGAGGCTATTTGTTGTTGCTTTTCAGAAATCCTACTGTCTAAATCTAAAAACCATTCTTTAAGTTCGAGTATATCCATTACAGCTAGCTCTGCAATACTTTTATTATCAACTTTAAAATACAGAGACTCTTTACGTAATCGTGAACCGTTGCAAACTGGACAGTTTACTTTGTCCATATATCCCTTTGCCCATCTCACTAAAGAGGTTGATTCACTATCTTTAAATGTGCTTTCTATAAAGTGAGCAACCCCCTCAAAATCTATTTTGTAATCTCGAGTAACTCCTAGGTCTTTTGAAGAAACAGAAAATTTTTCTTTCCCCCCATAAAGTATAAAATCTATAGCTTCTGCTGGGATTTTTGATATGGGATCTGTAAGATTAAAATCAAAACGATCTGCAATGAGTTTTAATTGTTTAAAAATCCAGTTATTTTTTTTTGGACCGTGAGGTTCAATTCCCCCGGCATTTATTGATTTGTTAGGATCAGGAATTACTTTTTTAGGGTTTACTTCATACAATTCACCTATACCGTTGCAGTTAGCACAAGCTCCTTTGGGTGAATTAAAAGAGAAATTATTTGGCTCTGGATTAGGGTAGGAGATACCTGTTGTAGGGCACATGAGATTTCTACTAAAATATCTTATATCGCCAGTATCTTGGTCTAATACCATCAATACATCATCACCATGGTACATGGCTGTTTCTATACTTTCGCGCAAGCGTTTATCATCTTGATCACCTTTTTTTACAAGCATTCTATCTACTACAATTTCGATATCATGCATTTTATAGCGGTCTAGCTTCATGCCCTTAATGATATCCCTTACTTCACCGTCTACTCTTACTTTAAGAAAACCTTGTTTAGCTATCTGCTCAAAAAGTTCGCGATAATGACCTTTTCGTGATCTTATTGTAGGGGCAAGGATATTAATGCGTTTTCCTTCAAAACTTTCTGTAATTAATTGTTGTATTTGCTCATCATTATAACTAACCATTTTCTCACCAGTATTGTAAGAATAAGCGTCACTTGCGCGGGCATATAATAGTCGCAAAAAGTCGTAAATCTCTGTTATGGTTCCCACGGTAGATCGTGGGCTTTTACTAGTAGTTTTTTGTTCTATTGCTATAACTGGTGATAAACCTTGAATTCTATCTACATCAGGACGTTCTAGACTGCCTAAGAACTGTCTAGCATAAGCAGAAAATGTTTCAATATAACGTCTCTGACCTTCTGCATAGATCGTATCAAAAGCTAGCGAACTTTTCCCACTTCCTGATAGACCAGTAATCACCACTAATTTTTCTCGTGGGATTGTGACGTCAATATTTTTTAAATTGTGGGCTCGTGCGCCGTATACTTCAATACGTTCTTCGTGGTCTATCATACATTTAAGCAAAGCATCAAATTTACCGTTTTACTGCTTAATTAGAAAGCTGGTCATACCATAAGAGATTGTTAATCTTTATACTAAGTTTAAAGATTTTCTAGTCTTGTTTTTATTTAAAAACAGCTGCAAATAGCAAAAAAAACGGCAATATCCTGAAGTAAGTACTTCAGGGATATTGCCGTTTTAAATTTAATGTAATTACAAACGATTAATGACCGTAGATGTCATTGTATAAATCTTTGTATTGTTCTTTTATTACTTTACGTTTAAGCTTCATTGTTGGGGTGAGTTGTCCGCCTTCTACAGTCCAAGCGTCTTCTGTAAGTCGAAATGCTTTTACTTTCTCCCACTTAGCAAAGCTTTCATTTGCCTCATTCATTTCCCGTTCTAAGCGATTAACGATACGCTCATGGCTAATAAGTGACTTATGGTCTGTTACTTGTATTTCTTTTCGCTTAGCCCAGTCCTCTAAAAATTCGAAATTAGGCTGTATGATAGCTGCTGGCATTTTCTCGCCTTCACCTATAACCATAATTTGTTCAATAAAGCGGGATTGTTTAAACCTATTCTCTAATAACTGTGGTGCTACGTACTTTCCACCAGAAGTTTTAAACATTTCTTTTTTACGATCCGTAATTTTAAGGAAACCATCTTTGTCTATAAGGCCAATATCCCCTGTATGGAAATAACCATTTTTAATTACTTCATCGGTTTTTTCTTGATCCTTATAGTAGCCCATCATCACGTTAGGTCCTTTTACTAAAATCTCCCCGTCTTCTGCTATTTTCACCTCTACACCTGGAAGTAGTTTTCCTACTGTTCCTATTCTAAAGCCTCCATCACGCATATCATTTACAGAACAAACAGGAGATGTTTCTGTAAGTCCATAACCTTCCATAATGCCCATTTCTGCAGCATTAAAGATACGTGCTAGTCTAGGTTGCAAAGCAGCACTTCCAGAAGCGATGAGTTGTAAATTACCTCCTAATCCTTCTTTCCATTTTGAAAATATTAGTTTTCGAGCGAGAGCTAGCTTTTTCTCATACCACCACCCATTCTGACCATAAGGTTCGTATTCTAGCCCAAGCTCTACTGCCCAGAAAAATAATTTCTTTTTTACACCTGTAAGATCTGCACCCTTTGCAATGATTTTATCGTAAACTTTTTCTAATAACCTAGGTACTGCTGTCATAACAATAGGCTTCACCTCTTTAAGGTTATCACTTATAGTTTCAAGGGACTCTGCAAAGTATATGGATACACCCATATATTGATATAAATACATCAACATACGCTCATATATATGACAAACAGGTAAAAAGCTTAATGCTCTTACATTTGTAGAAGGTATGGGTAATCTATGAGAACTAGCTAGTGCATTACTAACAATGTTTTCATGAGAGAGCATTACACCTTTAGGTCTACCTGTAGTACCAGAAGTATAAATAAGAGTTGCAAGATCTTTTGTTCCTACAGCAGCTTTCATTTGATCTACTTGCTCTTGGTTAGATTTGTCTGCACCTAAATCTAATACTTCAGACCAATTTTTACAACTTGATAATTGGTCAAAGCAATAGATTTCCTTAAGAGAAGGAACCTGATCTTTAATTGCAAATACCTTATCGTATACTTCTTGACAAGAAACAAAAACGTACTTTGATTCAGAATGATTTAATACATACGCATAATCTTCTTGAGAGATAGTAGGATAGATAGGTACATTTTGAGCGCCTAATTGCAAGATCCCTATATCGCAAATATTCCACTCTGTACGATTGTTCATCGAGATAACTGCAATCTTATCATTGCGTTCTACACCCAATCTTAGCAAGCCTCTACTCAGTGCATTTGCCTTATCTAAGTACTCTTGAGTTGATGTCGAAACCCACTCACCGTTAACTTTAGTATTAAGCGCGTCTGTTAAATTATATTTTTCCAGTTGGTAATAAGGAAAATCAAAAAGTCTGGTAATTTCCATAAAGATCATTTAATTAGTGCTACAAAATAGGGAATTTTGAACGGTTTTTATTGCCATATTCACAAATTACTTAAGTATTCTTATAAATATAATGTATACTCTTGATATTCTATTACATGAATTCTATTTTTAGAGTTTGAGTATCTTAAAACTCTCAATGTTTTGTTCTTTTTGTAATCTAATAAAATAGATTCCTGATGCATAAGAACTAAGATCAACAAATATTTTTTTAGAATTTATTTTTTTATTGAATAATTTTCTTCCAGCTATGTCAACGACTTCTATATGATAGTTGTCAATTGATGATAATATTTCAATTTTTCCTAAGGTAGGATTTGGAGATATAGAAAACGCTTTCGCGAAAGCACTATCATCCACGCTTAAATTATCATTGTTGATTATATTAAATGACAAATCATCGAAATAAAACCCGTCTCTAGTTACTCCAGAATCTGTAACTAATTTGAATCTAATTAAAATACTCTCTCCTATATAATCTGACAAATCAACCTCTTCAAACGTCCAATCTTCTTGAACCCCATCATAGAGAGGTTCACCTATGGGTTGATTATTTGTACCAGCAGTAGTGTATTTTCCGCATTGAGCCTCCCAGGTTTGTCTATTGTCAATTGATACTTCCAACTGTACGTAATCCCAAGTATCTTCAATATCCCATTTTGTATAAAAATTCATTGATGCAGCAACTGCATTTGATAAGTCAATTCCATTAGAAAGTTCTATGCTACTATTAGTACCGTTTTGATAGTCGCCGTCAGCACTATCAGTTATAGAACTAGATGCAGATACAAAGGTGCTGGTTGTCGTTTCCCAATTATTATTTTCAAAATTTTCAGTAGTACTATTTCCTTCATCTAGAAATAATTGCTCTGTTTCTCCATATATTTTTGTTATGCGTTTGCTTAAATTATAAATTCCATTTTCCACAACAAGATCATAGATAATCGGATCTCCATTAGAAATGCCTGTATCTAAACTATAGTCTATACTCTGTGTTACTTCTTCAAATTGTTCTAGTTGAACAAATGTAATTGATTCACTATGGTCAACTATGTTATTACTCACTGGAATAAAGGTTACTGTAAAATCACCTGTGCCTTTAATACCAAGTCGTTGTAATAAAAAGTTTGCAGTAGTATTAGTAGAGGATATAAAAGTAGTACTAGTATCTTCTACAGATGCATAATTTTGAATAACTCTAGCAGCTGTCAGATTGAGGTACATCATTTTTTTACAGGTATCTATAATATCACTTGCTGGTGGCCAAAATGAAGTTCCAATTTCTGGTGTAAATGCAAAAATCTTTTCATGAGTACCTACGGTACCATACATAAAATCATCGCTATCACCAGCATATGGATAATCTCGAAAGGCATCATAATTATTTTTAGAAGTAAGTAGTGATCCAAGACCTTGATATAAACTATCATCTGATGTTGGAACATCTGCATAACCAAAGGGATAGTAGAGAATTTCTCCAAATGTGTGATTATTTAAAGCTACGGTAAATTCATGTTGCTCTACAAACCACTTTACAGCTTTATTCTCTATCTCAGAGAATGGTTCAGTCCCATGATAAGTATCACTTGATGGATTATTGGATGATCCAGAACCACCCCAAGAACCATTTGTTTCATCTCCATTTATATGATAGTCATAATTTCTATTATTATCAACTCCTGTAGTATTATTTCGGTTTTTACGCCATAATCCTCCACCATTTGGATCTGTAATTTCATTATATAAATATCCATCTGGATTTACAACTGGAATGAAATATAATTCACTATTATCTACAAGTGCTTTTATGGCACTATCTGTTTCATAATTTTCTAATAAATACCACATGTAAAACACTAAATTCATAAGAGACATAGGTTCTCTTGCGTGATGAATTGAAGTATAAAGGATTTCAGATTCATCTTCATCAGAAGAAGGGTTGTCGCTAATTCTCACCCAATAAATAGGGTTATTTCCTATGGACGGACTTACATCGGTATTTGAGGTTCCCTCTGTTAGAAAATTGCTTATTTGCGTCTTAGGAGTTATTAGATTAGGAAATTGAGTAGCCATATCATCTAATTCATTCAGAAGCTCTTGATATGTAAAGTATCCACCCATTGAGCCTTGATTAAAATTCTCTGGAGTTGTATAGGAAAAATCATCAGTAGTTGTACAACTTATATTGTTTGAACTATGTTGCTCATTAATTTGATTTTTATAATATGCTTTGATATCTTCATTAATAATAGAGATCTTATAGCCTTTTGATACGGCACGATCTATTTCATCAGTTGAGAAATCTGAAATTATGAACTTACCATCTTTATGAATTCCATGATCTGCTGGTATATCTAGATTATTTAGCTGTTTTAAGGTGTGCTCTGCATCTAAATAAATTTTTGCTCTTTTGTAGTTAATATTTTGTTGTTGTGCATTCGCGAAAAAAGACGCAAGTAAAATCATAACTACTAGTAAGGAACTTTTCATTTTTTGTAATTACATAGATTAAGTTACTAACCTATATTAAAAATTAATTTTGAGACCGAAAATAAACATAATACACAACAAACTAATCAAAGTAATTATAGAGATCATGCAAAAGGATGAAAAATTACTTTTTTAGCTTTAAAAAAACATAACTAAAAAAGAGAAAGAATATAAAATCATTCAACCCATACACTGAATAAAAAATCCCTGCAAAAAAATCCTTTTCATAAACTTCTAAAATCGAATTATTAGAAAACCATATTACGTATGCAATTACATAAGAAATTTTCTCTAGGATAAATACGCCTACAAGCCAGCGCAGGCTTTGGAATTTATCTGAAGCTGCTATAAATGCTAATCCCCAAAACATGATCATCACGAGACCAAAAGCACCCATAACTTCTGGATCTTGATTCATTAAAATTTGGTTTGTAAATAGTTTTGAGAACAAAAGTACTCCTACAATATTGGAAAGTCCAGCTGCAATAAAACCTTTTTTTATAATGGATGTTTTCATAATGTATATTTTAAAACCGTAAGAGTACAAAAAAGTCTCACTGTAGTGAGACTTTTAAGATTATATAATTGAGTTATTTTCTACCCAAATTCTTGCATTTACAAAGGCTTCAATCCAAGGACTAACTTTATGGTTTTGACCTTTTGGATAATGTGCCCAGTTCCATGGGAATGTAGAACGTTCAATATGTGGCATTGTTGCAAGGTGACGACCTGTAGTATCACAAATCATCGCTGTATTGTAATCAGAGCCATTAGGGTTTGAAGGGTAGCTATCATAAGCATAGGTGGCTACTATATCATAGTTTTCTTGTGTCATAGGTAAATTAAACTTTCCTTCCCCATGAGATATCCATACACCTAATGTTGTACCCTCAAGACTTGAGAGCATCACACTATTATTTTTTTGAATAACAACAGATGTAAAGTTGCTTTCATGTTTTTGACTTAAGTTGTAGGTCATTTTAGCTAGTTTCTCGTGCTCCGGATTTATAAGATCTAGTTCTAAGAAAAGCTGACAGCCATTACATATCCCCACAGAAAGAGTGTCTTCACGCGCGAAGAAATTTTTAATTGCTTTGTTAGCTTTTTCATTATACTTAATTGCACCTGCCCAACCTTTTGCTGAGCCTAGGACATCACTATTTGAAAAACCACCAACAGCACCAAGAAATTGTATATCTTCTAATGTCTCTCTACCCTCTATAAGGTCTGTCATATGAACATCTTTGACGTCAAAGCCTGCGAGATACATAGCGTTTGCCATCTCACGTTCTGAATTACTGCCTTTTTCACGTAAAATAGCAGCTTTAGGTCGTTTTTTGCTTATATCAATAGTAGGTAATGTTCCGCTGAAATTTAGTGGAAAATTATATTGTAAAGGTTGTGTCTTATAGTTATCAAAACGCTCTTTTGCTAAGCCATTTGCTGTTTGATATTCATCTAGTAAGTAAGAAGTTTTAAACCATGTATCGCGTAGTGAGCTGATGTTTAGTCCTAATTCTACAGAATTATTTTTGATAGTAAGTTCAGCTTTGGTTGTAACTGAACCTATTTTTGAAAATAGTATATTATTTGCGACCAAAACTTCTTCAATTGAATCATCTACAGCTTGAAAAACTACCCCTGCATTTTCAGAAAACAATAGCTTTATAAGGTCTTGCTCTCCAAGAGGAGTAAGGTCAAAATCTGCTCCTAAATCTTTGTCTGCAAAACATAGTTCTAGTAGGGTAGTGATAAGACCACCGCTAGCAACGTCATGTCCAGCGCAAATTTTACCATCTTTTATAAGAGTTTGTAAGGTGTTAAACGCTTTCGCGAAAGCGGCATCATCCACTATTGTAGGTGCCTCATGTCCTATAGTTTTACACACTTGTGCAAAGCTAGAACCTCCTAGTTTATAAGAATCACCAGACATATTAATGTAATAAATATGCCCTCTATCTTTTTGAAGAACAGGTTCTACTACCTGATTAATATCATTACAGCTTCCTGCGGCACTAATTACTACTGTACCAGGAGCAATTACATCTCCATCAGGATATTTTTGTTTCATAGATAAGCTATCCTTACCTGTAGGAACATTAATCCCTAAGTTGATAGCCATTTCTGATATTGCTTTTACAGCTTTGTAAAGTCTTGCATCTTCACCTTCATTTTTACAGGGCCACATCCAGTTTGCAGATAGACTTACAGAACTGAGACCTTTTGTAAGAGGTGCCCAAACTATATTTGTAAGTGCTTCTGCAATACTATTTTTACTTCCTGCAATAGGATCGATGAGACCAGAGATAGGGGAGTGACCTATACTTGTAGCAACTCCTTCTGTGCTTTTAAAATCCAGAGCCATGACCCCTACATTATTGAGTGGAAGCTGTAAAGGACCAGCACATTGCTGTTTTGCCACACGGCCTCCAACACAGCGATCTACTTTATTTGTAAGCCAGTCTTTACAAGCTACAGCCTCTAGTTGCAATACTTGTTCTAAGTAGTCATGAAAGTTCCCGAGCTCATATTTGGGGCTCGCATAGCTACGCTCGATAGTTTTGTCTGTCATTACCGTTTTAGGAGAGCTTCCAAACATATCTTCTAGCTGTAAATCCATTGGGCTTTTACCAGTACTACTGCTTTGGAAGGTAAATCTATCATTATTAGTTACATCACCTACAGTGTACATAGGTGCGCGTTCACGGTCTGCAATACGCTTTAAAATATTTAAATTTTCTTTACCTATGACTAAACCCATACGTTCTTGAGATTCATTCCCAATAATTTCTTTGGCAGATAACGTAGGATCACCCACTGGTAATTTGTCTAGATCAATGAGACCTCCAGTATCTTCAACTAACTCAGATAGACAGTTTAGGTGTCCTCCAGCTCCATGGTCGTGTATAGAAACGATTGGGTTAAAATCGCTCTCAACCATACCCCGAACAGCGTTTGCTGCACGTTTTTGCATTTCTGGGTTAGAACGTTGAACGGCATTAAGTTCAATCCCAGAATCTAGCGCGCCTGTATCTGCACTCGAAACAGCGGCACCACCCATACCAATTCTATAATTTTCTCCTCCTATAATTACAATTTTATCTCCTTCTGTTGGCGTGTCTTTTAACGCCTGTTCTCTCTTACCATAACCAATTCCTCCGGCTTGCATTATTACTTTATCGTATCCCAATCTGCGTCCATCCTCTTCGTGCTCAAAGGTGAGAACAGACCCTGCGATTAAGGGTTGTCCAAATTTATTTCCAAAATCTGAAGCTCCGTTTGAAGCCTTAATTAGAATGTCAATGGGATTCTGGTATAGCCATTTTCTTTCTGTCATATTATTCTCCCAAGATCTATTTGCTTCAAGCCTAGAGAATGGAGTCATATAAACGGCGGTTCCTGCAAGTGGAAGTGAGCCTTTTCCACCAGCGAGCCTATCTCTAATCTCACCACCAGAACCTGTAGCGGCTCCATTAAATGGCTCTACTGTAGTTGGAAAGTTATGAGTTTCAGCCTTAAGAGAAATAACACTTTCAAATTCTTTTTCTTTATAAAAATCTGGTTTATCTGGGGTGTCTGGTGCAAATTGTGTGGCCATAGGACCTTCAATAAATGCTACATTATCCTTGTAAGCCGAAACAATGCCGCCAGGATGTGCTTTACTTGTTTCTTTTATTAATTTAAATAATGATGAAGGCATTTCTTCTCCATCGATAACAAACGTGCCGTTAAATATTTTATGCCGACAATGCTCAGAATTTACTTGGCTAAAACCAAACACCTCAGAATCAGTCAGTGGTCTACCAATTTTTTCAGAAACTTGATTTAAATAAATCACTTCTTCATCACTTAGTGATAAGCCTTCTTTTTCATTGTAGCTAGCAATATTATTAATAGGAAGAATTTCTTCAGGAACAACATGTATCGTAAATATTTCTTGATCCAATTTTGTGTATAACTGAGAAATCATCGGATCAAAATCAGGGATCGCTGTTGTTAAGTGTATGGAAGAGTCATCTATAGAGGGAAAAGGATTTGTAGAGATATCTTGTCTTGATTTTGATTTTGCTTTCGCGAAAGCAAACTCTTCAATTCTTAAAATCCCTCCAATACCCATATTCTGGGTAATTTCAACAGCATTTGTACTCCATGGGGTAATCATTGCTGCACGAGGACCAATAAAAAAAGCGTCAATAATAGACGCTTCGAGTTGTGGAGAGTTGCCAAAAAGCCATACTAATTTTGAAATGGCCTTTTTTGTTAAATCTTGCTGGGTTTGCACTGCATACACAGTATCTTGAGGGTTACCAAAAAAGTGGATCATCCGAGTAGTTTTGTTGTATTTGTGATAAGGACAAATTTAAGATATTCCGTAGAATAAAAATATCTAAAAATTATTTCTTCATAAGAAATTAGATTATTCTCTACTTTACTAATAATTTACTTACATATTTATCAATTTGAACTAAATACATCCCAGAACTAAGAAAAGAAATATCTATATTTTGAGCAGCTTCAACTCTATTCGAAAATATCTTCTTTCCAGTTATATCGTAAATAATTACATCCGTAAGCGGATTAGAAGTATTGATTTGAAAATAGGTGTCAGCAGGATTTGGATATAAAGTAACAGTCGGTTTTGTAAAAGAGATTGTAGAAAGCTCTCCCCAGAAATCTTCTGCTTCTGGACCTCCCCAAATATTTGTTGCAAGGATGGGGTTATCTATAAATGGGTTTCTGCTACCGTATTCATTTTCTAAAGGATCATTACGTTGCATTTCTTGTTGTGAGACAGGGTCATCTACATTCCATTGTAGAAATAACTGCAACATTTCTGTATTTTCTTGAAGAGATCCTTCTCCTACGAGTGATGGCAAGCATTGCTCGCCGTAACGAGTGTACATATACATTACAATACGGGCTACATCACCTTTCCATTCATCCCCAGGATACCAGTAACCAGACCCTACATCTCCAGAGTTACCAGAACCATCTGCAAATTTTTTAGAGCCTCTATTTCCATTACGCTGTACGTCACTAGGTCGTAGGTTATGAGGATCGGCTACAATCCCAGTACTACTATTATTTGCAGATCCCATACTTGGGTTTGCAAGACTTCGAGGAAATGTGTGTTCTCTATTAAAATCGCAGTTGCTACCTCCAAACTCACTGTTTGCTCTGGTTCGATCTGTCGTACAATCTCCATCTGTATCATTATAACCATAAATTAATAGAACTTCTGAAGCATTTTCTGGATTTGCATCTGTGATTAAAGTGGTCTGTCTAAAGTCACCATATGTGTAATTTTGATTATAACTTGAAAGAGTCGCTCTTAATTCTAGTAGCAGATCACTACCAGTAAGATACACAGCAGTATCATCATAATAATCTTGTTGACCAAAACTAAAAAGAGGTAAAAATAAAAGTAAAAATATAATTTTTTTCATGGGTGTTCATTTATTGCTTTCGCGAAAGCAGTGCCATATAAAAACCATCATATCCAGTTTTTGCTGGACTAATTGTTTCTTCTTTATCTAGTATAAATTTTTGACCTTGTTCTGTTGCCAAAAATGCTTGTACTTGCTCTTGATTCTCTCTAGGTAAAATTGAGCAGGTTGCATAAAGCAACTTTCCATTTTCTTTTACAATTTTACTGTAATTGTTTAAGATTTCTGCTTGTCTTTGAATTACTTTTTCTAAAAAGTCTGGTTGCAGTTTCCACTTTAGATCTGGGTTACGCTTGATCGTTCCTAGGCCGCTACAAGGAGCGTCAATCACAACTCGATCTGCTGTATTATACAATTTTTTGTAAACTTTTGTAGAGTCAATCTCCCTAGTTTCAATGTTGTGGGCACCTGCTCTCTTCGCACGACGCTTGAGTTCTTTTAATTTACCTTCATAGATATCCATTGCAATGATTTGACCTTTGTTTTCCATCAAAGCCGCAAGATGTAACGATTTACCACCAGCACCTGCACAGGTATCTACAACGCGCATTCCAGGTTTAACATCTGCATATCTTGCTACCCTTTGAGAAGAAGCGTCTTGTACTTCAAAATAACCATTTTTGAAGGCTTCAGATGTAAACACATTCTTACGTTCCATCAATTCTAGTGCATCAGGATAGCCGTCTAGAATTTTTGTATCCACATCTTGATCAGCAAGTGTATTTCTTACTTCTTTTACACTAGCTTTTAATGTGTTTGCACGTAAAACAACCTGGGCTTGTGTATTAAGAGCAGCCATTTCTGCATCCCATTTTTTACCTAAAGCTTTTTCTCCGAGCTCGTCTAGCCAGTCCGGAATAGACTCTCTGTACTTTCTTATTTTTGAAAGTTCATCAAAACGTCCTTTAATACGCCTCGATGGGATAGGTTCCATTTGTTTCCAATCAGGCACTTCAATACGCCTTAATGTTGCCCACACTGCAAACAACCTAAAAAGATTTGGTCTGCTGTAGGGAGCTTTAACTTCTGCAATTTCAGAATACAGACGTTTCCATCGTACAATATCATATACGGTTTCTGCTATAAATCCTCTGTCTCTTGAGCCCCAACGTTTATCAAACTTAAGAACTTTGCGCAATACTTTATCTGCTTGCTCACTATCGTTAAAGATCATCCCCAAGGCATCAACTGCTGCAAACACTAAATTTCTATGTAATTTCATATGATTATTTCAATTTGCAAAGGTATTGGTTCTCCCACAGATAGTTCTATTTTTACTAAAATTTTGATGGTGAGACGTACGTATATAATTTATCTAATTCTAATAGCTTTTATTTCATGCAAAGCAAATCAAAAAGAGCGATTAATTTTTAAAAAAAATCAAAGGAAATATTTTACTTCTGTCACTTCAAAAAAATTACAGATAGACAGTACGAGCATAAGGGCATTAGAAATATATGATAATTATATTGCTTACGCAGGTAGTAATGGTCATTATGGAGTGTTAATATTTGATTATATTCAGAGCGAGAATAATGTAAATTCTATAGTTATTTCAGATAGATATGATAGTTCCGTCACTTCTTTAGGCATAAATCCTTCATTTAGAAGTTTAGCAATTACTGATAGCAAAGTATTTTTTTTGTCAATAGGTAGTCCAGCACTATTATACAGTTATAATATTAGTACAAAGAAAATAGATCAAGTTTATGAAGACTTAGATCAGAGAAATTTTTATGACTCTATGAGTTTTTGGAATTCTCAAGAAGGTATTGCCATAGGTGATCCTATAGAGAATTGCTTGTCTATATTAATTACTAGAGATGGTGGAAATAGCTGGGATAAAATCTCTTGTAATAATTTTCCTAATAGTCTAGAAGGGGAAGCGGCCTTTGCGGCTAGTGATACAAATATCAAAGTAATAGGTAATAAAACATGGATTGTAAGTGGAGGAGGAGCTTCCCGAATTTTTTACTCTCCAGATAAAGGCATTACTTGGGAGGTTTATTCTACCCCATTATTACAGGGTAAAAGCACACAAGGAGCGTATACAATGGATTTTTATAATGATAAATCTGGAATTATATATGGAGGGGATTATACCATGCCTTTTCAAAATATTTCAAATATCGCTTCTACTATTGATGGTGGTAAAACCTGGCATCTCAGAGCAAGTGGATCTAATGATGGGTATAAAAGTTGCGTGCAATACGTTCCAAATTCTAATGGAAATGAAATTGTAGCGATGGGCTTTACTGGAATAACTTATTCCAGTAACGGAGGAAATTCGTGGACAAAATTATCTAATGAAGCTTTTCTTAGTTTCAGGTTTATCAATGACACAACGGCAATTGCTAGCGGAACTAATAAACTTGCTTTTTTAGAATTCAAATAGGCTACATATTGCTTTAGTTGCGACGGCCACCACGGAGTGTTTGTAACAAATTACGCTTAAAGTCACCTTCAGCTTTAATGAAAATTAGCGTTTTCTTATAAGAGAGAACGTTTTTTAGCTTGTCTAATAATTTTTCTCTAGCGTCTACTTTATTTTCTTCAAAGTCTTCTAACTTTTCAAAGGCTGTTTTTGCCATAGCTTCATCCATGGCATCAATATTTTCTCTGATGAACTTAAAGGTCTTACGCTCTTCTGAGTGTATTGTACTAAGTCTTTCTTCAAAATCATTATATGCAGGCCAAAACTGCTGTGCTTCTTTAGCAGAGAGATCAATACGCTCTGTCATAAAGGCTATTTTTAGAGCTTGTATACGTTCTTTCTTTGAGGTTTGTTGCCCAAAAGCAGTCACAAAGCTGATTAATACAAGTAAAGTAAAAAAGTATGTTTTCATTCGTTATTGCATATAAAAATCATAGCTATCTGTTCTGTCTTCAAGATAGTCTATAAGTAAAGTTTCTTCTACTGCCACATCACTTTCTAGTGATCGTAAATCTTCTTCGGTGAGAAGTTCTTCTAGATCAGTTTCATAAAATGTGGAATCATGTTTATCAAAATACTCTGTAATTGAGGCCACTTCTATGCTCTCTATACCATTTGTAGAGTCCTGTGTTGCAAAAACACTAAAAAGTAATAAGAAAGTAGCTGCAATTGCAATTGCTGGATAAATGTATTTCTTTAAAGTTATTACCTTTGATTTCTTATTTTCAAAGGCTATTGGCGCATTTTGCTTTCGCGAAAGTATATTTATATCAAAATTTAACTTTTCAAAATAACCATCAGGCACCTCAAAGCCTTGACTTAGTTGTCCATTTACTTTTTGTTCAAATGCGATACGATTTTTTAATATGGTTTCGTTTAATTCAAAATAATCGTGTGGCACCTTAAAACCAAAGTTATTGGAGTCGCTAGGAATCGCTTTTTCCAGCTCAATTCTATCTTTTATAGAAGTAAAACTTTTTCCAAAATAACTCTCAGGTATTTTGAAGCCAGAATCTTTTGGTATATTTTCTTTTTCTTTCACTATTATAAGACTATAATTAAAAGCTTTAGTTTAATCTTCGGTTAGTATAGCTGTTACTTTCTTAGTGGCAATATGAAAAGAGCTTTTGAGAGCACCTACAGAGGTTTCTAGAATAGTACTCATTTCTTCATATTTTAAATCTTGAAAGTACTTCATTTGAAAAACAAGTCTTTGTTTTTCTGGTAATGTAGCTATGGCTTTTTGAAGCTTTAACTGTATTTCATCACCGCTAAAGTAGACATCACTTTCTAGATTATCTATTATCTGTTGTTGTACTTCTTCATTAGAAATTTGATAGCGTCGCGCACGTTTTTTTAAAAAGGTAAGAGATTCATTAGTAGCAATGCGATAGAGCCATGTATAAAGCTTACTGTCTCCTTTAAATTTATGGATATTGCGATACACCTTTACAAACACTTCTTGTAAAAGATCATCTGTATCTTCATGGTTCTTTACAATACCTCGTATGTGCCAGTAGAGCTGCTCTTGATATCTTTTTATGAGAATATCAAACGCTGGGTCAGATGGATTATCCTGAAGTATCCGTATTAAGTCAAGTTCTTCTATGATGGTAAGTTTTACTTTTTGACAACTTCAAAGTTATATAGTTTAAAGCAACTCCAATTATTTTTTAATTGTTCAACTAATCTCCCATAATTAGATCGCAAAACGATTAAATGCACAAAAACATCGATAAAGTGTAAATTTTTCTTGTGTAGTTTTAAAATTGATTCTATATTTGTCCTGTTATTGAAAGATAATCAATGAATTACCCCCAATTCGTAAATTGATTTAAAATGTTAGATCTAAATAATGTTTGCCCCCAAGATGCATTGTTTAATCTAACATACAACTAAAAAAGCCCGTTTTAAAACGGGCTTTTTTAAGTTTTAATGACATGTCATTATCCCAGGTATTTCATTAGGATTTTACTTTTAGACGTATGCCTAAGTCTTTTGATAGCTTTTTCGCGAATTTGGCGAACTCTTTCTCTACTTAAATCATAAATATCACCTATCTCTTGTAGTGTCATTGCTGGCTGATTTCCAAGACCGTAATTAAGTCTTACAACCTCTGCTTCTTTTTCAGTAAGAGTATCTAAAGCTCTATCAATTTCAATGCTTAGAGATTCTTGTAAAAGCTCTCTATCTGGTCTAGGAGACTCACTAGAACTTAATACATCGTATAAGTTATTGTCATTTTCCCCTTCGGCAAATGGAGCATCCATACTCAAACTACGACTTACATTTTGAAGAGAAATTTTCACTTTTTCTTCAGAAATATCAAGATGCTTAGCAATTTCTGATGGGGTAGGTTTGCGCTCGTGTACTTGTTGTAAATACACCATAGCTTTGTTAATTTTACTGATCTCACCAATTTTATTTAATGGTAAACGTACAGTTCTTGCGTGCTCTGCAATGGCTTGAAGAATAGATTGTCTAATCCACCATACGGCATAAGAGATAAATTTAAACCCACGAGTTTCGTCAAATCGTTTGGCCGCTTTTACAAGACCTACATTTCCTTCATTTATTAAATCTGATAAAGATAATCCCTGATTCTGGTATTGCTTTGCAACAGAAATTACAAAACGTAAATTTGCTCTAGTGAGTTCATTAAGAGCTCTTTCGTCACCTTTTTGAATACGCTGTGCTAATTCAACTTCTTCCTCTGCGGTTATAAGGTCAATCTTACTGACATCTTGTAGGTAGTTATTCAAGGACTTCGTCTCCCTATTAGTAACCTGCTTGGTGATTTTGAGTTGTCTCATTTATTATATATGTATTATATGTGAATAGCTCCCATAATAACCTAAAAGGTGTACAAAAGCAAATATTTAACGCTAATAGTTAATTTTTATTTTGTGAGCCCAGTAAAATCAAAAGACCACCGACCGTTGTTGTGATATAATTAACATTTAACACCTTCATTATTGTTAACAAAATTCAAAATTTATTGAGAAGCACGCTTTCGCGAAAGCGTAACCGCTTTTACCTTCCTATCTTTGTCTTCTATGAAAAATCCAAATCGTACTAAACAAAATGTTACCATATTATCTGCATTTAAAACAATTATATGGCCACGTAGAAAACTAGTTTTTATTGGCCTGATTTTAATTGTTATAGGTAGACTTGCAAGTTTAGTATTGCCTTGGAAGTCTAAAGCATTATTAGATGAAGTAATTCCTAACAAAGACTTTCCTGCGCTATATGATCTTTTATGGTTAGTGGGTTTTGCTCTTCTTATTCAGGCTGTAACATCTTTTTTACTCACTCGCATATTAAGTGTACAAGCGCAGTATCTTATTTCGGAGTTAAGAGCTCAGGTGCAAAAAAAGGTTCTTTCATTGCCTATAAGCTTTTTTGATAATTCTAAATCTGGAGCTTTAGTTTCACGTATTATGAGTGACGTGGAAGGTGTACGTAATTTAATAGGCACTGGTTTAGTACAACTCGTAGGAGGTACGATCACAGCAGTAGTATCTCTTGTATTATTGATAGATATCAACCCACTTATGACACTCTTTGTGTTTTTACCTGTAGCTATATTTGGCTATGTTGCCTTGAGAGCATTTAAATATATAAGGCCTATTTTTAGAAATAGAGGAAAAATTAATGCAGAGGTAAAAGGTAGACTTACAGAAACACTTTCCGGAGTACGTGTGATCAAAGGTTTTGGGGCAGAGGCCCAAGAAAATAAATCTTTTGAAGAAGGAGTAGATAGACTTTACCAAAATGTAAAAAAAAGTCTTACAGCTACAGCTGTGATGACTAGTTCCTCTACATTTCTTCTTGGATTAGCTTCTGTAGGTATTATGGGAATAGGGGGGTATTTTATGATAGAAGGAGAGATGACAACTGGAGAGTTTCTTTTCTTTACTTTATTGCTAGGGTTTATGATTGCACCTATTGTTCAAATGAGTAATATAGGAAGCCAACTTACAGAGGCGCTTGCGGGCCTAGATCGTACAGAAGAGTTGATGAATCTTACTCCAGAAGATCAAATAGGGGATCGAGACATAACTCTTAATCGTCTAATAGGAGATATAAAATTTAACAATGTTTCTTTTTCCTATGAAAAAGGAAAGCAAGTTATTCATGATGTTTCCTTTGAAGCAAATGCTGGGCAGACAATTGCTCTAGTGGGAAGTTCTGGTTCTGGGAAGTCTACTATAGCTGGCCTAGCAGCTTCGTTTTTAAGCCCACAATCTGGCACTGTAAGTATTGATTGTAAAGATTTATCTAAAGTAAAGCTTTCTACCTTTAGAAAGTACTTGGGAGTCGTGCTTCAAGATGAGTTTTTGTTTGAAGGAAGTATTCGTGAAAATATTTTATTTCCTAGACCAGAAGCAACCGATGAACAGTTACTTGCAGCTGTAAAAGCCGGCTATGTAAATGAGTTTACAGATCGTTTTGAAAATGGGCTCGATACGTTAATAGGGGAGCGAGGTGTAAAACTTTCTGGAGGACAAAGACAGCGTATAGCTATAGCGCGTGCCGTCCTGGCAGACCCAAAAATTATAATTTTAGATGAAGCCACTTCTAATTTAGATACAGAAAGTGAAGCATTAATTCAAAAATCTTTAGCACAACTTGTGAAGGATAGAACAACTATTGTCATTGCGCATAGATTGAGTACAATAAAGAAGGCAGATCAAATTCTAGTAATTGAAAGCGGAGCTATTGCAGAGAGAGGAAACCATAAAGAACTTATTCAAAAAAGGGGTCGATATTATGATTTATACACGTATCAAGCAAAAATTTAGATCAAATAGAACCCTCTTTGGTCTATTGAATGTTATATCCTGAGTTCAAATAGATTTTATTTTAATCAGTTTTATTTTATGAAAAATATAAATCAATGCTAAAACTTTGAGATGTGAGAAATATTATTCTAGATTTATAAAAAATAAATTTTATGGAATATATTATAATTGTTATTAAACTTATTGTAGGCTTAAGTATCTTAAACGTGTGGCTTCTTCGTAATGGAAAAAGTTCTCAATGGAGAGGAGGAGGTGCATCATCCTTAGAAGAGGAGTTTTCACGATATGGGCTTTCAAAAACGACTATGATTCTAGTAGGAATTGTAAAATGCACTTTAGCAATAGGATTGTTGCTATCTATCTTTTATCCAGAATTAGAATTTTACAGTGCTTTAGGAATCGTATTAATGATGGCAGTAGCTATAGCAATGCATGTTAAAATAAGTGATCCTATTAAAAAGTCATTTCCGGCACTACTGTTCTTAATACTATCTGCGGTCATTGTACTTATTTAATGTTTAGTATATAGTGAATGAGGTAAAGGCAAACGGTAAATAATAAAAAAGCGGGTAAAGCCGCTTTAAAATTATCCCTTGTTTGTAGCCTTATAATCCATCCCATAAACATTAATAAAGCTAAACCCGTAAGAGCCACTACTTGGAGAGGATTAAATAAAAAACCTGCCAAAATACCTAATCCACCTAATATTTGAGCAGCTCCTGTGATTTTGCGTTGTGATTCACTTAGACCAAAACGGTCAAACTCAGTAATCATAAATCTTGAAGATAGGCAACTCACACCATAATAAAGAAATGAAAAACCTATAAGACATAAAATAATTGTGTGTACTAAAACCATTTGAGTTTTTTGTTCTTAAATAAAAAAAGCGACCATAAAGTCGCTTTTAATTAGTATTAAAATCTATTTGGTGTATCGATCGCTTTGCTCTTCTAAATTCTCATTTGATGAGCTGCCTTGACTGTGAAGCATATTTTCTTCATCTGTTATACGATTTGTGGTTTTTTTACTAGCAGCAGTTCTTCCAGGTATATCTAAATCTTTCCCAGCAAAATCAACCTTCTTGTTTCTTTCTGATAACATAGTGTCATCTCCACCATCTTGACGTATATTGTTTTGAAAATCTTTGCCTAAGGCTTGTAAATCCTCATTTGTAATATTAGAATTATAATTGTCAGTACCTTTATCACTATTACTTTTATTCTTCTCGTTTTTCATAATTTCTGTTTTTAATAAATGTAAAGAGGTTTATTAAATATTCTTATTTATTTAACCCATTGCTAAGAAAACAATAACAACTTAGTTAATAGAACTAACTCCAATATATTTGAAAATTTACGCTTTCGCGAAAGCGTAACCTCATGGATACCACACTAAAATCCAATTTAATTACGTATCTTTACAACCATTCACGACCTGTTGTATTAACCTTTGTTATAATTTACTACTTACTTAGATAAATTAATATTACAAACTGTGAAGGGTCTAAGAGCTACTTAGGCTTTCAAATTAAAATTATAAAATAGTTAATGGCAAGACCACAAGAAACCTTTGGCAAAAAAGAAAGAGAAAAAAAGCGCCTAAAAAAGGCAGAAGACAAGCGTAAGAAGCGCGAAGCAAAAAAAGAGAATGGCGGTGTAGATAGAAATGAATTTATTTATGTAAATCATTTAGGACAATTAGTTGATACTCCACCAGATCCCTCTCTTAAGGAAGAGGTAGATGTAGGTGATATTGTACTAGGAATACCAAAAAAACAAGATGGCGATGAGCCAGATCCAATCCATACTGGTTTTGTAGAATTTTTTGATGCTTCAAAAGGTTTTGGATTCATTAAGGATGCAGATACCCCAGAAAAATACTTTGTTCACATTTCTGAAGTAAGAGATGGTGAACTCAAAGAAGGGAATAAAGTTTCATATGAAATTGAGAAAGGACAAAAAGGATGGAATGCTGTGCGCGTAAGCAAACTAGCATAAATCAAATAAGTTTTTTTACAGAAATTACTTGACTAGGCTCCAAATCTTTTAAGGTTTGAGAGCCTATTCTTATTCTTACAAGTCTTAAAGTTGGAAATCCTACTGCACTAGTCATCTTCCTAACCTGTCTGTATTTTCCTTCCTTTATAATAATTGATATCCAAGAAGTAGGACCATGTCTACTATCTCTAATCTTTTTACTGCGATCCGGGAATTGAGGAGAATCAACTATGTGTACCTTACACGGTTTTGTTAAGTATTTTTTACCATTAACACCTATCGTTACTCCTTCTTTAAGTTTTTTGATCTCCTTATCAGAAATTTGACCATCTACTTGTGCATAATATTCTTTTTCTACTCCAGATCTATTTATCATGTCTGATAATTTCCCATCTGTTGTAAGAAGTAATAACCCTTCAGACTTTTCATCAAGCCTCCCTATAGCCATAACACCCATAGGAAATGGATATAAATCACTTAAAAATTTTTTTTTGCGGGATTGCCTTTCATCATTGCTTAGCATTTGACTTATATACCCATAAGGTTTGTATAACTTAAAATGCTTATGTAACGGCATACCTTACTTTATCTTTTGTACGAAATTAATGATACTAAGTATAATGCTTATATTTAAAAATGAAAAAATCATCATTTTTGTTTAGTCTGGTTGCTATCTTATGCTTTACAAGGTGCAAGGAAAAGATAAAAAAAGAGCCTTATCAAGTACCTGATGACTTAGCACAAATAATAGCTGGCGACAGTTTGAAAACTTGGAAGCTATTAAAAAGATACAATGGAAAAACTAGAATGAATATGGGCGATTGTTTTTTAAAGTATAGGCAGACTTTTATGAATGATGGCAATGTTTATGATAACAATATTGAAAATAGTGATTGCGGAAAGTCGTTAAAAGGCTCTTGGAAAATCATAAAAGACTCTCAAAACTTTACATATATTAGAATCACAAGCAATCAGATTCCAAAATTATTAGGTACTACTGAAAATTATAAAGATTTTAGAATTTTTCATGCAAGCAAAGATTCATTACATCTATCATTTGTGCATACACAATACGGTCAAAAACGTAGAATTTCTGACTATTTAATAGACCAAGACCTACAGATAAAGGGTAGAGATTTTCATCATAAATAAAATAGCATTACTCTTTAAACTTCCAGGCTAGAAACCTTGATTTTTTATTGCCTTGTGACATATCAACAGTCTGATAAACAGAGTTGAGTTTTTCAAGTTGTTTTTTAAGTTTAGGTAAATTTTCATTTTTAGAAATGAGTGTAGTAAACCAACCTACTTGAGATTTAAACTTCACACTTTCTTTAATCATTCTCTTTACAAAAAGCGCTTCTCCACCATTGCACCAGAGCTCATTAGACTGTCCTTTGAAATTCCTCGTTACTTCTTTAAGTTTCAACCCTTTCGATTTATCTTTTGTCGCTTTAAATGCTTCCTTTTCAGAACTGTAAAACGGCGGGTTGCACATTGTAAAATCATATTTCTCACCAGGTAATAGTATTCCTTCAAAAATATGAGCAGGTGTAGATTGGTGTGCAGCAGTTAGAAAACCTTTGAGATGAGTATTATTTTCTATGAGGAGAGATGCATTTTTAATAGCATTTTTATCTGTATCTACTCCTTTCATTTTCCATTTAAATAACGATGCTGCTAGTAATGGATATATAAAATTTGCACCAGTGCCTATATCTAAACCATGGGCTTGTTCCTTATTAATAAAATCCTTAAGATATAATAGATAATCTGCACGTCCAGGAACTGCTGGGCATAAATAGCCACTAGGAAGTTCATATGCATTAAGCGAGTAATCACTTAACATTATTGCCCGGTTAAGTTCGAGTACAGCATCAGAGTTTGTAAAATCGACGGTTTGTATACCTCTGTCTGTATCGAGAATATATGGCGAAAGTTTAGGGTTAGCCTTACGTAAATATTTAAATTGATAAGGGTCCTTGTTTCTGTTATTTGGATGCATTCATTAAATTATTTGCAAAATTATAGGCATTCTATAAAATTCAAAATTACCACATAAAAAAGTATCAATCTTATGGTTTACATATAAGTTGGTCATAAACTTTATAAAGCTAGACTAGCTTACCTCGATAAGCCATCGATATCATGTGATGAGACTGCAAAAGAGCTTTGTCATCTAGGTAGTTTGATAGATATTCTATCACCAATGCACGTTGCCTAGTGTTTAGATGTTTATAGGCAGGCTTTGCAATTCGTTTATCCCACTTAGTTCCTACGACATTATCTAGCGCAATTCTTAAATAGCAATGATTTTCAAAATTTAATTCTGGATACTTACGTACTAATGCTTCTGGAAATTGTAGGTAATACTCTTTGTATTGGATAGCAGTGTTCATAATTAAGCTATGAGTGATAATGGGTATATAGGTGAAGTTTTATTTTTTTTGAGGTAGCTATTTAAAATGATATTAGTGTGATACGTACTTTTTTTAGGTTCTAAAAATGTATCTATAACATCCCAAGGTGAAATTTGGTCTTCTTGAGAGATAAAACCAAAACCTTTGTAAACACCGTCTAAAACATAGATAAATGCACTTTCACCTTCCGTTCTACCAGCCTCTTTAATGATATAGGTTTTGCATTTTTCTTGAAGCGATACGAGTGCTTTTTGAACCCTCTTATTATAAGTTGAAACTTTTTCTTTATCACTGCATATACCTTTACAATTTTTTAAACTGTAATGAGAACACGCATTAAATGTAGCTTGTAAACCACAAAACCGAGGACATAGTTCAAATTGCTCACACAGCTCTATAAGCTTTGCTTGCGCTTCGGCTTTCTTATATGTTTTTTGTGTAGCGCTACTTCTGTATTTTGTTTTGGCAATAGCTAGCTGTATGATTCCTTTGCGGTTCTCGTAAGAAATAATGGAGTATGTGGTTACAGGTATTTTCTGTGCGCGATTATACTTTGGATAATAGTGTTGTATATACTCAGACTCTAAGAGCAACGCACATAATTCATTTCCTGTTAATTCATAATCAATATGATAGGTCTCTTGTCCAAGTAAATATTCTTTATTTTTTTTATCGTAAAAATGTGACAGCACTCTTTGTTTAATGTTTATGGCCTTACCTACATAAATTACTTTTCCACCTTTATCTTTAAACAAATAGATGCCAGCATTTTCTGGCAATTCTTGTATAATTCTTGCCGGTAAATGAGGTGGGAGGGTAGCTTCTTTTGAACGCGCGTTTAAAAACATAGAAATCACCTTACGATCTTTATCAAGTTCTATAATACGCTTAAAGAGTATGACGGTTGCATCTGTATCTCCTTCAGCACGATGTCTATTATGAAGAGGTATCCCAATAGACGCACAAATATTTCCTAAAGAATAACTATATAAATTAGGGATAAGCTTGCGCGAAAGCCTTACTGTGCAAAGCTTCTTAAGGGTAAATTGAACATTAATTCTTTTAAACTCACTTTTTAAAACATTAAAATCAAAGTTGACATTATGTGCTACAAATATGGCATCCCTTGTGATCTCTAAAATTTGCCCAGCAATATCCTTAAATAATGGAGCATCACAAACCATTTCATCATCTATACCTGTAAGATTAGTTATAAATGGAGGGATGTATTGTTCAGGGTTTATAAGCGAAGTAAATTTATCAGTAATCTTTCCATTCTCTATGCGTACGACACAAATCTCTGTAATACGATTACCATTTATAACCTTACCGGTAGTTTCAACGTCAATAATACTGTAAACTTCAGATTGCATGTTTTTAAATAGCGCTTAATATATACTTTGCTAAGATATAAAAAATCCAATAATTAGGAATAATTCCGAAAAATCAATTCACTTTCATTTAGCAATTTAGTCTACTCCTTTTTTTTGAAAGAGAAATGGTTGCATTCTACTTTCGCGAAAGCATTCTAATTTTTGTGATTACAAAAACATTGTTTTAACAGCACCTTAACCCGTTCTCACACTGTCTAAATATAACTTTACTAAAAAAGAAAAAGATGAAACATACAGAATTATTATCTCCACTAAATAGTGAACGCATCTCCCTTAAAAATAAAATGGTAATGGCGCCGCTTACGCGATCGAGATCAACACAAGAGCATATCCCAACGGATATCATGGCAAAATATTACGGAGAAAGAGCCACCGCTGGACTCATAATAACAGAAGGAACTGCTCCCTCTCCTAATGGTGTAGGTTATCCGCGTATTCCTGGAATTTATAATGATCATCAAGTAGAAGCTTGGAAAGCAGTTACAAATTCTGTGCATAAAAATGATGCAAGAATATTTATGCAATTAATGCATACAGGAAGAGTTTCTCACCCTGATAATATGCCAGAAGGATCCATCATATTCGCACCATCTGCTATAAAACCAGAGAGCACAAAAATGTATGTAGATGGTAAAGGAGAATTAGAAATTCCTGAGCCTACAGCCATGAGTATTTCAGATATTGAAACTGTTATAAAAGAATATGTAACCGCAGCAAAAAACGCAATAGAAGCAGGTTTTAATGGGGTAGAAGTACATAGTGCAAATGGATATTTGCTAGATCAATTTCTTAACCCTAAAACTAATAAACGTACTGATAACTATGGAGGGTCAGTAGAAAACAGATGTAGATTAACACTGGAGGTAACACAACATGTTGCAAACGCAATAGGCGTAGATAAGGTAGGTATACGAATTTCACCTAATGGTGCTATGAATGATATTGGTCCTTTTGAGGGGCAAGAAGAAACATTTTCATACTTAACTTCAAAAATTAATAACATAGGTATTTTATATATGCATCTTGTTGATCATGAAGCAATGGGAGCTCCAGCTTTACCAACAGATATTCGTAAGAATATACGTGACACCTTTAATGGTTTATTGATTTTAAGTGGAGGGTATGATGCTAAAAGCGGTAATCAAGACCTTATGGATAACAAGGGGGATCTTATCGCATACGGTAGAGATTTTCTAGCAAACCCAGACTTGCCTCAACGCTTTGAAAAAGAGGCACCTCTAAATGAACCAGATCAAGAAACCTTTTATAGCCCTGGACCAAAGGGATATATTGATTATCCTACGTTAACGGAATCTACAGAATTAGCTTAATATAAAACCCTCGTGAATCGAGGGTTTTTTCTATGAAAGAGTTTCAGTCATCTAGCTATAAAAAGCACAGTAGTCGTTCCTTTAATTTTAAAGATATACCTGAGCTACTCAAAGATACTTACCGCAATTGGATGGATTCAAATCCATTTCAATTAAGTGCTATAGTGGCTTACTACGCAATACTCTCACTACCTGCATTGATTGTCATAATTTTAAATGTCGTAGGGAGTATCTGGGGAAAAGAGATTGTACAAGGTGAATTACTTGATGAAATATCAAAAGCTATAGGTCAAGAAACAGCAGAATCCATTCGTCTAATGATGCTTGATCGAGGAGACAAAAAAACAGGTCTATTTACCACAATTGTAGGGGTAATCGTTCTCATATATGGAGCTACAGGGGTGTTTTTTCAATTACAAAATGCACTAAATAAAATATGGGGCATGTCTGCAGGAGCTCAAGAGGGAGTCATAAATTTAATTAAAAGTAGAGCAAAAGGATTTGGGTTTATATTAATATTGGGTTTTCTATTATTAGTAAGTCTTTTAATGACAACGCTTATCTCTACATTTTCAAACAGATTGGCGTATTTATTGCCAGAGGTAGCAGTAGATAAAGTTTTTATTGGAGACACCATGTTGTCTTTAATTTTAATTTATACACTGTTTGCTGCACTATTTAAATTTCTTCCTGATGTAAATATAAGATGGCGTGCTGTGAGAGTAGGCGCAGCGATAACAGCTGTGCTTTTCGTTGTAGGGAAATTTTTACTGGCGTATTACTTTAAAATAATGGAGCCAGGTTCAACCTACGGTGCAGCTGGATCTATAATACTTATAATGTTATGGGTTTCTTATAGTAGCTTGATTTTATTTTTTGGAGCAAACTTTACAAAGGTTTATGCAAATAAGTATCTTCTACAAAAACAAGAGATCAAAAGAGGGGTAGGATCTAAGAATAAAAAATCCTTTGCATCCTCATAATTATCAAACAAATCGCTTTCGCGAAAATTATAACTGAATTAATAAAAATTAGAAAATATGAGCCAAGTTAAAGCATACGGAGCAAAAGAGAAAGATGCAGATTTGAAAGAAATGACAATACAGCGTCGAGATACACAAGCTAAAGATGTAAAAATCAAAATAACATATTGTGGTGTGTGTCATAGTGATATTCATACAGTACAGAACGATTGGGGCAATGCAAAATATCCAGTAGTACCAGGTCATGAGATTATAGGTGAGGTTTTAGAAGTAGGATCAGATGTAACTAACTTTAAAAAAGGTGACTTAGTTGGAGTAGGGTGTATGGTAGATTCCTGCAGAGAATGTACACCTTGTAAAGATGACCTTGAGCAGTTTTGTGAAAAAGGGATGGTAGGCACTTACAATGGAAAAGACAAGCATTTAGGAGGCCATACATTTGGAGGCTATTCAGAAGAGATTACTGTAGATGAACATTTTGTGTTGAGTATTCCTGACAATTTGGATACAAAAGCAGTAGCACCATTGTTATGTGCTGGGATCACTACATTTTCACCATTACACCATTGGGGAGTAAAAGAAGGGATGAAAGTGGGTGTAGTAGGATTAGGAGGTCTAGGTCATATGGGGATAAAATTTTCGCATGCAATGGGGGCAGAGACCGTAATGATTACAACATCTAAAGAGAAGTCTGAAGATGCTAAGAGGCTAGGAGCAGATAGTGTATTAATTTCTAAAGATGACGATGCAATGAAAGATCATAGAGGTACATTTGATTTTATTCTCAACACGGTTCCTGTAAGTCACGATATCAATCCATATATTCAACTATTAGGCGTAGATGGCACAATGTGTATGGTGGGCGCAATAGAGCCCTTACCAGATGTACATGGAGGAAATCTCATCATGGGTCGTAAAACAGTGGCGGGGTCACTAATAGGGGGTATTAAAGAAACGCAAGAAATGCTAGATTTTTGTGGAGAGAATAATATTGTTAGTGATGTAGAAATGATTGATATAAATACAATCAACACAGCTTATCAGAGAGTAAAGGATTCTGATGTAAAATATCGCTTTGTGATAGATATGAAATCACTAAGGTCTTAAAATTTACGATAACTTTAACAGAATATTGTCACTACCATGACAACCTTTTAGATCTTGAGAACGTATATACACCAAATTAATAACCAAAATCAATTAATTATGATTAAGAAATTCAAAAGTATTGCGCTTGTAGCATTCGTTTCTATGCTAACACTAACATCATGTGATGACAGTAAAAAAGAAGCAGAAGAAGCTAGAATCGCTGCTGAAAAAGAAGCTACAGAAATGGCTATTAAAGCAGAGGAAGAAGCAAAAATGAAAGAAGAAGCTGCAAGAGAAGAAGCGCAAGCAAATAGTATTGCTGCTAAGGCGATGGCTACAGAAAGCCTGTCTACCCTTGTAACGGCTTTAAAAGCAGCAGATCTTGCTCCTATGATGATGGAACCAGGAAGCTATACTGTGTTTGCTCCTTCTAATACTGCATTTGACGCATTGCCTAGTGGAACTGTTGAGACATTAGTTAAGCCAGAAAGTAAAGCTGCACTTACAGATGTGTTGCAGTATCATGTTGTTCAAGGTAGTATAGACTCTGCTAAATTAGTGGCAGCAATTAAAGAAAATAACGGATCGTATACATTTAGCACTGTAGGCGGTGGTGAGCTTACAGCAATGATGAGCGGTGGTGATGTCGTTATAAAAGACTCGAGAGGAAAAATGTCTAAGGTAACTACTGCAGATGTAAATGCATCTAACGGTATAGTTCACATTGTAGATCAAGTTTTGATGAAGAAAAATTAATCAACTTATTTCTTTTAAATATCATAAAGGTTCAACAACTGTTGAGCCTTTATTGTTATAATGAAATTATAAATAGGGTATATTGGCAGTAATTGTGTGTAGTTTAACGATCTTTTAAAATGTTAAAGACTCTGATATTAATATATTTGTAAAAAAGAAACACAAAAAATGCCAACGATTAAACCATATATAATACTAATTACATTATTAATTTTATTCACCTCTTGTGATAAAGAAAAACGAAAGAAAGAAATTCGTAGAGAAGCTCAAAAGGAAATTGTCTTGCGTGATTCTATAAATGCAGAATTAAAGTCTGCCATTATAGAACAAGAATTTAGAGATTCAAGTATTACTAGTAAGCTCTCAGAAATTAAAAGTTTATCCATTTTAAATGAAAGTATTGAAATAACTGGTTTGAAAGATACACTCCAAGATACTGAAAATCTTACTGTCTTTGCGCCCACAGATAAAGCATTTATGAAAATGCCAAGAAAACAAAATCTCACTATTTCTAATAAAAAAAAGTCTTTAGCTAAGCGCGTTCGTTATCACATTGTAGGTGATAATTGGTCATCTAAAGATATGACTGCTGAGATAAACTCAAATGATGGAGAGCTCAATATGGTTACATTAAGTGGTAAAAAGTTAGCAGCTACTCTTGAGGGAGATGATATTATTCTACAAGATAACAATGGTAAAAAAGCAACTATCATAGAGTCTGATATAGATGCATCTAATGGTACAATTCATATTGTAGACGCCGTACTATTCGCACATTAGTAATGTAGACAGTTTTTGCAGCTCTACACTAAAGACATTTTAAAATCAAAATATGGATAGTATCTTCGTAATTTTAAAATGACTCTACAATTTAACTTTATTTTCCTTCTTTTACTTTTTTCATTATCGGGCTATTGTCAGAATGTGACGGTAGATTCACAAATCTATTCCCCACAACAGCTTGTAGAAGATATATTGATAAACAGCAATTGTATTTCCAACATACAAGTAACAAATGTGCTGGGGGGTAATTTCGGAGGTGGAGATCAGAGCTATGGTTACTTCAATTCAAATGGAAGTTCCTTTCCGTTACAAGAAGGAATTGTTTTAAGCACTGGACGTTTACAAAATGTGCAAGGTCCTAATACAACGCTTAGTGATGATGACGCTCAAAATTGGGCTGGAGATACAGATCTCGAAAATGTCCTTAACGAGACAAACACAACAAACGCAACTCTATTAGAATTTAATTTCCAATCTACTGCCTCAGAAGTGCGTTTTCGTTATTTATTTGCATCAGAAGAGTATCAAGAAGGTAACCCTAATACTTGTCAGTTTTCAGATTTATTTGGATTTCTAATACGTGAAGAGGGAACACAACAATTTCAAAATATAGCATTAGTTCCAGACACCAATACACCCGTAAAAGTAACTACTGTACATCCAGAAATACCAAATGGGTGTGCGGCGATAAACGAGTTTTATTTTGACACTTTTAATGATAATTCAGCTCCTATTAATTTTAATGGTCAAACAAAAGTGCTGGAAGCTAAAGCTTTTATTAGACCTAACATCACCTATCAAGTAAAATTAGTAATAGCAGATGAGCAAAATTACCGTTTTGACTCAGCAGTTTTCTTAGAAGCAGGTAGTTTTCAGTTGGGTGTAGATTTAGGGGAAGACAGAACCATAAATGGAGGCAATGCAGTATGTGAGAGCAATTTTACAACACTGAGCGTAGATGAACCAGATGCGGTAAATTATCAATGGTTTAGAGATGGTGTGCTGTTGTTAGAAACAAGTAATGAATTGATAGCTTCTCAAGATGGCTTCTATGAAGTAATAATTGATTTACAAAACAACTGCCAAGCATTTGGGGAAATAACGATAGAATTTGCTGAAAATCCAGAAGTTTTTAATTCAAATTTAGACCAATGCGATGAGAATGGAGATGGTATTGCAGTTTATAATCTATTCGATTCATTTGAAAGTTTAACTGGAAACCTTGGAGGTGTGCGCATACAAGGTTTTTATTATAGTTTGATTGATGCTCAAGATAGAATTAATTCAATCAATAATCCAGATAGGTATACTAACACGATTCCCAATGAACTTATTTATGCAGTAATAGAGTCACAATCAGGATGTTCTTCTATAGGAGAACTTACCTTAACAACGAGTAATTTAACACTTAATTTATTAGATCAGATTGTATGTGATGATGATATAAGCGATGGTATTGCTATCATTGACTTAAATTATGTTACATCTCAATTTCAGGATCAACTTCCATCAGGAACTACAGTAGCTTATTACTTAACAGTTCAAGATGCATATTTAGAAGAAAATAGACTGGGTGTAAATTACACCACAAGTAACCAAAACCTGCAATTATTTGTTCGCGTAAACGATGGTGGTCAATGTATATCAATTTCAGAAGTAAGTATCCTCGTTGAAAGCCCACCACAATTAGAAATCGATGAGCAAATATTTTATTGCCTCAATACCTATCCAGAAACAATATCAATTTCTAGCGGAGTAGCAGATGACACATCTCTTTACCAGTACGAATGGAGCTATAATGGTGTGAATATTGATGAAAATACTTCTGAGATTCAAGTAAATGAAACTGGAGTCTATATGGCTTCTGTTACAAATCAAAATAATTGTACATCGTCAAGAATTATAACTTTAGTACCCTCTGATGTTGCAATAATTAATGATGTTGACATAAACAGTTTTTCTGATAATAGCACTGTTACAATCAATGTTACAGGAGACGGCCTCTATGAATATAGTATTGGAAATAGCACAGGGCCCTATCAAGAAGAGAATACATTTGAAAATGTATCTCCAGGATTTTATGAGGTCTTTGTTAGAGATAAAAACGGTTGCGGGGTAAGTTCTAAGATTATTTCTGTATTAGGATTTCCAAAGTTTTTCACTCCTAATGGAGACGGAACAAACGATACCTGGATGATTCAAGGAGCTTCAGATCAAATCAATACGACTGTGAGATTTATCATATTTGATCGTTATGGAAAAGTCTTGTATCAATCTAGATCCATGGGTCAAGGATGGAATGGAATATTTAATGGAAAATTACTACCCCGTAATGATTACTGGTATTTTGTACAATTTGAGGATGGTTCAATCCATAAGGGAAATTTCTCGTTGGTACGCTAATAATTTTTGGTACGCTTTCGCGAAAGCATAAAAGCAAAACTGCTATTTGTTAAAATTTTAATATTTTAATATTTCAATTTAACACAAGTTTACGGCAGCACATTATGTTAACAATTGGTTTCGGCGTTAATTTGTTATGTTCAATATCTCTTATTTATTCCTTTGACCAAAGAAACCAAAGACTCCGAAAAAAAGCCTCAAAAAAAATACAAGTGGCTACGTATTATAGGGAGAATCCTACTAGCTATTCTCTTGTTTCTTTTTTTAATAATTTTTTTTATTAGAAGTGAATGGGGTCAAGACATTATTGTAAATAAAGTAGTTAACTATCTATCTGATAAAACAGGTACAAAGGTTGAAATTGACAAACTTTTTATCACGTATGATGGTGATGTTATGTTAAATGGTCTCTACCTTGAGGATAAGAAAGGGGATACCTTAATTTATAGTAAATCACTGGAAGCAGATGTGCCGCTTATCTCTATGTTACGCGGTGGTGATATAGGTGTGGAGCGCTTAGACTGGGAGGGTGTTAGGGCAAATATCATCAGAAACAATAAAGAAAATGGATTTAACTTTTCATTTTTAAGTGAAGCTTTGAGTTCTAGTAATACTTCTACAAAAGAAAATACAAAACAAGAAGAATCTAAGCCTTTCAACATTGAATTAGGGGATTTATACTTTAATGATTTTGATGTAACCTACAAGGATAGTATTACTGGAATTGACAGTCGTTATAGAGTAGGAGAGTTAGATTTGGAAATGGAAATGGTTGATTTAGAATCCATGACATTTTCTTCAGGTGAATCTCTTTTAAAAAACGCAACAATAGACGTGTATCAATATGAAGTCGTGTCAGATTCTGATGGTGATAGCGTTCCAAAACCTACTTTGGCCTTTGAAGAACTTACGCTTATCGATGTAGATGGTAATTATACAAGTTCAATTATAGGTGCAAATGTAGATTTTGACATTGAAAATTTATACGCTATCATCCCAAAAGCAGATTTTGAAAATTTTGTGATTGACGTAAATAAATTTAATCTCGAAGATTCTAAAGTTGATGTGAAGATGATTACACTAGCATCAACCAATGATTCGGAAAGTTCATCATCTTTATTTCCTGATTATGATGTCGTTTTTGAAGACATTCTAATTCAAAATACGGATATTGATTACAGTGTTGATGGTGCATCACCTAGAAATGGCGTGTTTAATGAAAATGCTATTGCAATTAATGATCTTAATCTAAAATCTCCAAAAATTTATCTACAAAATCAAACTGCTGGGGGGCAGATAAATAGACTTACTGGAGTCGAATTTTCTGGAATAAACGTAAACCAATTTTCAGGGGTCTTTAAAATCTCTGACAATGAAACCGATTTATCAAATATTCAAGCGTCAATTAATAGAAGTAGATTAAATGGAGATATAGTTTTAAATTATTCGTCGTTTGAAGCTTTACAGAAAAGACCAGAGAACACGAGGTTAGATTTAGATATTTCTTCCCTTCAAGTTTATCTCAGAGAGTTTTATAAATTTCAACCTGATCTAGCAACTAACGAGAATTTTAGAAAATTGAGTGCAAAACCTATCTATGGTTCTGTAAAAGCTTCTGGTACACTAGCAAATCTGTCACTGCCATCCCTTTATGCTAACTGGGGAGATGCGACAGATCTAAGCGCAAGTGGAAGTCTTCAAAATGTAACAGATGTAAATAATCTTAAGTTTAACCTGACTAATATTAACGCTAACACGACAAAGAATGATCTGTCACAATTTGTTCCTACAGATTCCTTACAATATAATTTACCAGATACCTTTAAGATTTCTGGAAATGCGCAAGGATCAATTAGCGATTTTAAAGCAAATGCAATCTTAGAATCATCACAAGGTCTAGTAACTGTAAATGGGACATTTAAAAATGATATTGGTCTTATATTTAATGCAGATATCAATATTCAAGACTATGCACTCGGAGAATTACTTAATAATGACCAAATAGGAAATTTATCACTTAAAATAGATACTAATGGAAATGGATCTTCCATCAATACTTTGGATGCAAACCTCGAAGCTACCATAGATCGATTTTCTTTCAGGAAGTATGAAATAAATGATCTTAAACTAACAGGTCAAGTAAAAAATGGAAAAGGGGCTATCCAGTCAAAATACAAAGATGACAATCTTAATATTGCTCTTGATGGGATTGTGGTGCTTGACTCTATTGCGCCAGAAGCAACTGTAAATCTCAATGTTGTAGGAGCCAACTTACAATCTTTAGGTTTGATGAAAAGAGATGTAAGAACAGGCTTTAAATTAAATGGTTATTTCAAAGGAAACACTACGAGTTATGACGCATACGCGACTGTTAATGATGGTGTTTTTGTTTATGATGATCGTACATATCTTATGGGTGATGTAGATTTTAAAGCAAAAGTCAGAACTGATAGTACTGCAATTACTTTTCAAAATAAAATCATTGATTTAGACCTGCGTAGTAATGCAGAACCTACTCAATTTGCAACTGCACTACAAGATCATGTGTATAGTTATTTTTATAGAGATGCAATCATACCAGACACTATTGTCGATCCTGTGAATATTAAGCTTAGAGGACAAGTAAAGCAATCTCCACTTCTAAATGAAGTGTTTTTGGTTAACATGAAAGATCTTGATACGGTGTCGATTGTTCTTGATTTTGCACAAGCAGAACGAAAGTTAAACGCTTCGATAAATGCTCCACATATAAATTACAGTGGGAATGAGTTAGATAGTCTTTCTTTTTCTATGAAAACTAATAAGGATTATTTTAATTTTGATTTAGGATTTGATGCAATAACTGCAGGACCTTTAGCTATAAAACGTACTAAGATTAGCGGTATTCAAACCAACAATGAATTGAGTCTAGACTTTGAAGCTTATCATGACAATGAGACGTTAATTAATGTGTCTTCAGAAATTACAGGAAGTAGAGATAGGTTACGGTTTCATGTGCTTGCAGATAGTTTGACTTTTAATAAAAAACGATGGAAAGTCCCACAGAGTAATGAGATTATTATCACAGACAAGAAGCTTTTATTTAATAATTTTCTTTTCCAAAGAGAAGGACAATCTGTTGAGTTTACAGACAAACTTCCCACGATCATAAAAGATCATATTGCAATTGATTTTCAAAATTTTAAATTAAGTGAGTTGTTGTCATACTTGAATCCTAATAAGAAGTTAGCTCAAGGAAATTTAAGTGGTGATCTAGTAATAGAAGAACCTTTTGGAGATATTGGATTTCTCGCAGATTTATATGTAGAACGGTTTGGAGTTTTAGGAGAAGATCTTGGGGTTTTAGAGCTCGCAGGGAGATCATTAAGAGGAAATAAATATGATTTTAACATGGCCATCGGTGGCGGAAGCGTTGATCTCACATTAGAAGGAGATTATGTTGCTGATGTAGATGGAGCTCAAATAAATATGGATCTCGATCTTAATGAAGTAAGAATGAATGCTATTGATGGATTCTCATTAGGTGAACTTAAAGATGGTAGTGGAAGTTTTAGTGGTAACTTTAAAATGAATGGTAAACTTGCAGACTTATCATACTTAGGATTTCTTCGTTTTGAAAATGCTGGGTTTACAGTAACTAAACTTAATGCACCTTTCATCCTAAAAAGAGAAACTATATCTATAGATAATGCTGGGATTACTATGGATAATTTTACGCTGAGAGACGTAAGAGGAAATACGTTAATAGCTTCTGGGTTTATAGGAACAGAAAGCTTTCTAAATCCAACATTTGATCTAAGAATGAGCGCAAATGATTTTCAGGCCCTTGATGCAAAAGAAGGAGATAATGATTTTCTTTTTGGGAAAGCTGTTTTTGATGCAACTGCAACCATTAAAGGAGATGTACAAATACCTATAGTAAATATAGATGCTACCGTAGGTGGAGCGACTGATGTCACTTACATTATGCCCACAGCAACCGCAAATATAGAATCTAGTGATGGGATTGTCACTTTTGTAAATAAAGAAAATCCAGATGCAATATTAACAAGGTCTGAAGAAGAAACTGGAACCATAGTTGGTTTTGATATCAATGCAAATCTCAAAATTAACAAAGAAGCGCAAGTTACAATCATCATAGATGAAGAAACTGGAGATAACTTGAATGTTTACGGAGATGGAGATTTCAATTTTGGACTTCAGCCCAATGGGCGTATGAGTCTTTCTGGTGTGTACGATGTCGCAGGAGGAAAATACGAAATGAATTTATATAATCTCGTAAACAGAACCTTTACGCTAGACCCAAGCAGCCGTGTAAGCTGGTCAGGCGATCCATTTGATGCAAAACTGGATGTTAGGGCTGTTTATGAGGTAGAAACTTCAGCATCTGGACTTATGGCTCCATCTATATCTAATGATGATACAGCACTAAAAAACCAATTTAGACAAGTTTTACCGTTTTTAGTATACTTAAATATTGATGGAGAATTATTAAGCCCGTCAATAGATTTTGCGTTGGATTTACCTGAAGATGAACAAGGGTCTCTTGGAGGAGCAGTCTATGCTCAAGTGCAACAAATAAATCAACAAGAAAGTGAATTAAACAAACAAGTATTCTCGCTATTAGTCTTAAATAGATTCTATCCAGGGTCAGGATCTGATGGAAGCAATGGAGGGTTTGCAACGATAGCTAGAGATAACCTCAATGATGCACTATCAGATCAGCTCAATATATTTTCAGATAAACTTTTAGGAAATTCTGGATTTAATTTAGATTTTGGACTTGATAGTTTCACAGACTATAGTGGAACCACTGCTAGTGAGCGAACACAATTAGACATTGCTGCCTCAAGAAAATTCTTTAATGATAAACTTAAAGTGAGTGTAGGAAGCAGCGTCGATGTTCAAGGGGAAAGTACTTCGGGTGAAGGCACACCACTTATAGGTAATGTAAGTTTAGAATATGAACTTACAGAAGATGGTCAGTATAGATTGAGGGGTTTTAGAAGAAGCGAATATGAAAATGTTATTGATGGTCAGACTATTGTCAACGGTATTTCCGTGATATTCCAGCAGGAATTCAATCAATTTAGTGAACTATGGGACGCTATCTTACGTAAAAAACAAGAAGAACTCATTGAAGAAGAAAAAGCAGAAAAAGAAAATCAGCCTTCTCAAGAGAAAATAGATGCAAATAAAATAGATTAAGGTGCAGTTAAAAAAAACATCATATTATCTCATACTAATTCTCATAATTGGAATTTCTACCTCTTGTAGCGTGGAAAAATTTATTCCTGAAGGGGAACGACTCTATACAGGGGGTGAAGTTGTAATTGAGTCTGATACTACCATCATAAATGTAAGTCAGCTCAATGATGAACTGGAATCTGTACTACGGCCATCTCCTAACTCCAAGATATTGGGGATGTATCCAGGACTGTACGTTCATTACAAGTCTCAGCGTGAGAAACCAGGATTCATCAATAGATTTTTAAATAAGAAAATAGGTGAGGAGCCGGTCTATCAATCAGATGTAGCTGAGTATGAAGTAGAAGATTTACTTCGTAATAGACTTGAAAACCGAGGATTTTTTTATAGTGTAGCAAGTTCTCGCTTTCGCGAAAGCGAAAATAGCCCTACAGCTTCCATAACCTATACAGTTCAGATCCCGGAGCCCTATCGCATGCAGACGTATCAACTAGACACATTGTCGCCTCCTATCTATCGAGAGATGATAAGCTCAATTAAAAAGACTCAATTTGAGAAAGGGATGCGCTATGATCTTTCTAACTTAAAACTAGAAAGAGATCGTATAGATTATAACCTAAAACGTAAGGGCTACTACAATTTTAATCCTTCGTTTCTAATATTTGAAGTAGATACAAATCAATATAAAAATAAACGCTTTGATTTATATTTAAAGGTAAAAAAAGGTGTTCCCAAGAAGGTGATTGTTCCTTATAAGATTAAGGAAATCAATGTGTATCCTGATTACGATCTCTCTGATACCTTAGTTAGCCGCCAGATACGATATGACAGTCTCAATTTTATACAGGATGAAGTCTACTTCAAACCAAAATATTTAGCACGATATATCACATTAAAAGAAGGAGCGCTTTATAATCCAGATACCTCCCGTAACACAGCTAGAAGACTTTCTACTATAGGTGCTTATAAATTTGTAAACATCCAGTATGAAGAAATAGACAGTCTACGCAATGATAGTTTAGGTATACTTAAAGCAAATATTTATTTATCTCCATTAAATAAAAGAGCTGTTAGAGCTGAATTACAAGCGGTCACAAAGTCAAATAATTTTGCTGGTCCTGGTCTAGCATTAACCTATACCAATCGCAATCTTTTTAAGGGAGGAGAAATTTTAAATATAACAGGAGCTGCTGGGTATGAGGTGCAACTTGGTGGTGGGGAGAGTCTAAGTAGTATCGAACTAGGACTTTCTGGAGAACTCATTTTTCCAAGGCTGCTTTTTCCTGTTAAAATAAATGAGGATTTTTTTAAGTATAATATACCTAAAACAGTTACCGCTTTAGGAGTAGATTATTTAAATCGTAGTAAACTATACACTTTATTATCTGGAAATGCAGGTTTTGGATACAGTTGGGATTCAAACAAATTTGTAACACATCGATTTAACCCAATTTCTATAAGCTATACACGATTATCTAATACTACGAGTGAATTTGAAACTATATTACGAGAAAATACATTTCTCAAAAGAAGTTTTCAAAAGCAATTTATCGCGGGTAGTACTTATAATTTCACCTATAACGGAATGGTGAACTCAAATTCGACACATCAATTTTTCTTAAATGCAGGATTTGAAATTGCTGGTAATACCGTAAGCCTCTTTGGAAAAGATGTGGAGTCATCTGAAGATGATATAATAACAGATGCTGGTCAAACAAACGGCAAAGCTTTTTTAGGACTCGAATATGCTCAATTTGCAAAACTGGATGTCGATGCTAGGTATCATTTTAATTTTGGCCGAAACAAAGATCAAAAAATTGCAACTAGACTATTTGCGGGGTATGGATATGCCTATGGGAATTCAGATATTTTACCTTTTGTAAAACAATACTATGCAGGGGGTCCTTATAGTGTGAGAGCATTTAGAATACGCTCTTTAGGCCCTGGAACTTCAGATGGTGGTGATACTCAAAATACATTTTTTGATCAAATAGGGAATTTACGTTTAGAAGCAAATGCAGAGTATCGCTTCCCAATTTTTGGTTTTGTAAAGGGTGCTTTCTTTGTAGATGCTGGGAATATTTGGAATAGCGAAGATAATCCAGAACTAGATGGCGATGAATTTACCTCCAGTTTTATGAGTGAATTGGGTATAGGTGGAGGTTTTGGCCTACGGGTAGATGTACAAGGTTTTGTGATCCGTTTTGATTTGGCTGCTCCTTTTCATGATCCTTCGTTAGAAGAAGGTGAGCGTTGGGATTTTAAAATTGATGAACCTTTATTAAATTTTGCTATCGGTTATCCTTTCTAGTGCGCTTTCGCGAAAGCGTACACCTATAAATAATACATATTGATTTAAAAACAAACCATTTCGATCTGACTGTAAAGAAATTATGAGTAAGCAAAACCCAAAAATCCACATTATAGGCGCTGGTATAAGCGGTCTTATTGCCGCAAAAGTACTTGAAGATAAAGGGTATAAACCCACAATCATAGAAGCAAGCGATCGAGTAGGAGGTAGAGTAAAAACTGATATTGTTGAAGGCTACCAATTAGATCATGGGTTTCAAGTATTGTTAGAGGCTTATCCATTAGCCAAAAAGTATTTAGACTATGAAAAATTAGAACTTCAAAAGTTTTTACCTGGAGCCAAAATTTTTAAGAATAGAAAATCACAAATTCTTGGTGATCCCACGCGTAGTCTTAAATTAGCCTTCCCTACGTTACGTTCATCTGTTGGTACTATTGGTGATAAGTTTAAAATATTAAAGCTAGCAAAAGATTTAAAAAAGAAGTCAATTTCAGAAATTTTTGAATCACCAGAACTGACTACCATAGAATATCTGAGAGAAAGAGGATTTAGTGTGCAAATGAACAGTGAATTCTTTAAACCATTCTTTGCTGGCATCTTTTTAGAGCCAGAATTATCTACCTCTAGCAGAATGTTTGAGTTTGTATATAAAATGTTTGGAGAAGGTATGGCTACTCTTCCTAAAGCCGGTATGGAATCAATTCCAAAACAATTAAAAGATTCTTTAAAACAAACTCAATTTTTATTTGACACGAAAGTCACTTCCATAGTTGATACTAAAATCACATTGGACAATGGAACGGACTTAGAAACAGACTACACAATAATTGCAACAGCACCTAGCCCGATGGTTCCTAATTTAAGAGGACAAGGACTATCTTGGAAGTCTTGTGATACACTATATTTTGAAGTTGATGCCCCTAAAGACTCTAAACCACTCATTAGTCTAGTGGCAGATGAAAATGCACTTATTAATAACCTTTTTTATCTTAACACTTTAGACGTTGCACAAAAAGGCAAGAAAGAGCTACTTTCTGTAACTGTGGTCAAAGACCATGACTTAAGCGATCAAGGACTTATTGCCACTATAAAAGCAGAGCTGAGTACCTACTGTAATATTGTAGGAGCCCAATTTTTAAAGCATTACAGCATTAAAAAAGCGCTTCCAAAGTTAGATAACTTAAAGAATGACTGTCACCCATCAGAAATGCAACTTACAAGTCGTGTTTTTGTAGCCGGTGATCACACATTAAATACTTCACTTAATGCAGCCATGCAATCTGGTGAACGTGCCGCAGAAGCTGTTATTGAAAAAACTGAAGGACTTTTGAAATAAATTAGCACTAAAAAAGGGATACGTCACTATGAACGTATTCCTAAAAATTCAATAGGTGAGCAGTTATACTTTTACAATCATTTTACCCACATTTTCACCCGTAAATAAATCTAAGAACGCTTGAGGGATGTTTTCAAAACCCTCTACTATGGTTTGTTTATAAGTAAGTTTACCTTCCTTTAACCATTGTCCTAATTGCTGCATACCTTTACCAAATTCATCTTGATAATTAGATACTATAAACCCTTGCATTAACGCACTTTTACGTACTAGAAAAGGTTGTACGGCATCTAATTGAGGCATTTTCTTATCATTATACATGGAAATAGCTCCGCAATTAATTATACGTGCATTTTTATTAATTAAATACATCACAGCCTCTGCAGTTTCTCCTCCTACATTGTCATAATACACATCTATTCCGTTAGGACAGGCTTCTTTAAGTGCTGCTTTCATATTTGATGTAGTGTTGTAATTAATCAGACTGCCACGGTTTGGCTATGCGCAGTGTCCTGCAAGCTAATTGCGTGTAGATTTTGCTGTAGTGCGTTCTTTCTTTCTTACTAAAGTCCAATCCAATTTTCAAGTTGTCGTTTGAATTGGTCAACCGCTAGCCAAGTATTAATAGATTTTGCATTTTTCTTGTCATATGCTGTCAAATATTGAATATGGATTTCTTCTCCAATGTTCAGTTCAGGGATTTCTGTTTCAAATCCTTCTTTCAACATTTTTGTGATTGATTGATAGAAGTCAACTTTGTTTTCAAGTCGCTTTGGAAACCAATCATTTGATTTCGCTCGTGAATTGAGAATTTCTCCGTCTTCTGTGCCGATATGTAAAGTCCATTCGTCGTTACTGAATTCAATTGCGTCCAAATGTTCTCCTGTAGCTTTGACAAAATCAACTTTGTCAGGATAGTCGGTTAAGACACAACTTAATTTTAACTTCTCTTTAGATTGTTGGATTTTCTCTATTCTCCAAATCCAACCATATGAATCTTCAACACTCTCACCATTATATAGCGGTTGTTTCATTTTGTATTCAATCAATTCAATTCTGTACCCTTTGGTTTTTATAGAAAACTGACTTTCCATTTTTATACTCTTTCCTTTCAAAAGATTTAATGTAGAAGGAGTCTGTTCTTAGTCCACAAAGAACTTGTCCAATCGGAGTATTAAAAGTTCTATTTATTGTTGAATTTGTCTGTTTCAAATGCACTACAACAGCTTGTTTATAATAGTGAAAACTAAATAATAAATCCTTAGCTCCCAACTACTAAAGGATTCTAAATATAGAAATAATAAAAATGCTAAAACAAACTTGGGGAATTTATAAGCACTTTATCAGAAACTGATGACAACAACTACGCTAATCAAAATTTAAAATTAACCTTCTCCACACCACGTTTGCCTAAGTAATTTAAAATACTTCTACTACTATAATAAGTATGTGGTTGTTTAATTAGAAAAGCTTCTAAATCCTCAATAGAACTAATGACCTCGTGGTTTTCTATAAAGCCATAACCACAATACAAATTATCTTTAACAAGAATAAACGCGCTTTCACCTGTATGTCGGCCTTTTAGTCTTAGGTAATACGATGCTACCTTTTCATTCAATTCTTGAAATGCTTTTTCAGCCCTGGCGTTGTATTGGTCTAGGTCTTCTTCACCCCGACAAACACCTAGACATTTAGGATTGGAACAACTCCCTGCTATACGTTCTACACCTATAAATCGTGGGCATAGGCTATGCAGCACTTGCAAGAGTTTTAATTTTTGCAATACAGAAGCTCGGTTAAACGTAATGCGGTGTTCAAAATCATCATAAGATTTTTCTTCTGGCTTTAATCGCACAACACCTTTTGCATCTACCTTCTTTACAATCACCCAAGGATTGATGTCCTCCGTCTGCTGGGTATTATATTTAGGCTGCAAGGCATAGATCTCTTGAGACTCTTTTAGTAGCGCAATTAATTCGTTTCCGGTCTCTTCATAGGTCACTTTATCGGTAGCATTGCATAACTCTTTCTCAAAAGATAGCTTGCTTGAGAAGTGAGACTTTACGCGTTTTCTAATATTGATGGCTTTTCCCACATAAATGATTTCTCCGTCAGCGTTAGTGAAATAGTACACTCCAGGAGATGAGGGTAGTTGTTGGTCGTTACTAGGTGATTTTTCTTTTTTTGCTTTCGCGAAAGCGGAATACCCAATATTCTCATAGCAATGATAAAGCGGTAATGAATTGTGACCCTTGGAATTGATAGTTCCTTCAAAATTAAATGCCAAAGCCAACTCGGGTAGTGTAAGGCCGTATAAATCAGACTTCAAAACCTTTAATTGCTTCTCCAGTACTGTATCGCTTTTATACATAGGATAGCCAATCTCCCGAAGTACTTTTCGCCACAATCTTTCTGCTTGCATATCATAAAAGTGTAGCTCACTAGAAATACTATGCGCTAGTATTTCTTCTGCTTTCTCAATAAATGGAGGGTGCTTTCTTAGTGCTCCATTTGAATAGCCAGTTTTGAGTTCTTGGGCTGTAGTAAGCACGTTGAGTGGTTTGAAAATATAGTTGTGGGTGGTTACATTTTCTGAGCTATCCACAATAGTTAAGGATAGTGCGACAATACTGGATATCTTCAAATTATTTGAGCTGCCTAGAAGATCTATATAGACTTTAGTGTGCATTGGGATTTGGGATAAATTCCAAAATTATGGAATTAATTCCTATATTTGAAGTAAAAATTACCGCTATAATTTTGGAGAATTACAACACAAAACAACGGGAGGCGATTGAGTTTTCTGGAAAGCACTTATTGCTTCTTGCTGGAGCAGGTACTGGGAAAACAAAAACTATTGTAGGCAGAGCGGAATTTTTAATTAACTCTGGAGTTCCCGCAGATCAAATCCAAATTTTAACCTTCACCAAGAGAGCTGCAAATGAAATTGTGGAGCGTGTAAAAGCGGGCTTGTCAGATTATGATACACGTGCGCTTAACGGAAGTACCTTTCACAGTTGGTGTAATCAGTTAATAACCAAATTCCCAAATCTCTTTGGTGCCGCAAACTATACGGTTATTGATCCTGATGATCAACTGAGTTTAATGAAGATGGCCTGCGGAACAGCCAATGAGGAATACGGTAAGGTGCGGATAAAGCCACAGCAGATTCTAGATGTATTTTCATTTGCGAGAAATACGCGATCAAACCTAACGGATACCATTCGAAAAATACTTTTTAAGGGCAAAGATGATCCTCAAACTACGGAGGAAATTGCCACATTGAGACCACAGCTAGAACACTTAATTAAAGAATACCAAACACAGAAAAAAAGACAGCAGTACTTAGATTATGATGATTTACTCTTAGTTGTAGCCAATAGGCTTAACAAAGATGAAGCTGCAAGAAAGTTGCTCTCTGGTGTTTACCAGCACATTCTTATAGATGAGATGCAGGATACGAACCCATTACAATGGTATCTCCTTAAACCATTTGAATATATTTGTAGTTTGTTCTGTGTAGGTGATGATGCGCAGTCTATTTATAGTTTTAGGGGTGCAGATTTTAAAAACGTGCATCTTTTTAAAGAACGGGTAGCAGATGCAGAAGTAAAGGTGTTAGATAAAAATTATAGATCAACTCAAGAAATTCTAGATGTTTCCAATTGGCTATTAGAGTCATCTCCCATCCAGTACAATAAAAAATTAATCGCCAGTCGTGGTGTAGGAAACAAACCCATCATCGTCAATGTGGATAACCAGTTCCAAGAAGCAAACTATATAGCCACGAAAATTCTTGAAGCATTTACAGAGGGTGGAAACTCATTTTCAGATTTTTTAATTCTAAGCAGATCACAGTATTATACAAGACCATTGCAGGCTGTTTTTTTACAGAAAAAGATTCCCTATCAAACTTTTGGCGGTAGAAAATTTTTAGAAGCAGCGCATATTAAAGATGTAGTAGCTGTGATGCGGGTTATCAATAATCCTTTAGATGAAATTGCTTGGATGCGCTTCTTTACATTTATTCATGGTATAGGACCGGTAAAAGCTACAAGTTATATGACAGAGGTCATGCGACTTGATCCAGAAGATATTGAAGCTGGCGGGTTGACTACAATCATACCTGGAAAAGAAGGAGAACAAGCAGCAGCTTATTACAATGCGATAGCTTCTAATAAAGGAAAGGTAAAGCAAGCTGTGCACGAGCTTTATAAATTGATGGAGTTTGAACTTGCAATGAAATACAGTAAAGATTGGATTGAAAAGCGCAAGCCAGATTTCCCCGTATTAGAAATGCTCGCTGAAAATTATAGCACCCTTGGAGAGTTTATCTCTGAGGGGATATTAGATAATGCTACAAATGTAGGTGGAAGTCATACCCTAGAGAGTTCTAAGTTACTCACCGCCGAGCGAAAAGATCATGTCACCATATCTACGGTACACTCGGCAAAAGGTCTAGAAGCTGATATTTGCTTTGTACTTAATGTTTCCCCAAAAGTATATCCATCTGCTTATAGTTTAGGGAATATAGAAGAAACAGAAGAAGACAGACGCGTTTTGTATGTTGCACTAACAAGGGCAAAAAACACCCTTTTCATCACAAGATCTACAGAATCTATAAATGCATTTCATCAGCCTTTGAATTCAGGTAATGATGAGGCAATAAATGAAAGTGCGTATTTCTTAGAAGCAATACCAGAGCAACTTGTGGAGCAAACGTTTCCAAAAGGTAATTTTTCTGCTGTAAAAGATGCCCAAAAGGAAAATGAAATTGACCTCGATTTAGGAATGGATTTTTCATAGAAAAAATTTCCTAACTACAAATTAAAAATCTCGTAAACTATTTTTACGAATGTTTTAAGGCGTTATTTTTACTTTTACTGAGATGCTCTAGATGAACATGTAGATCTTTAAAAAGTTTTATAAAAGGTATGACAGGACTGTTCCAGTTGTCAAATTCAAGATGATATTCAGCTTCTACTTGATAAGAACTATCCTTAAATTCTCCAGTTATATAAGGCTCAAAAGCATCATCTTCTGCAATTTTTTCAAGTTCTTTTATATGAATATTATTTTCTAAAAATTCCGTCAAGGCATCGCTCTCCGATTTTATTTTAAATCGATCAGACTTCTTCTTAAATAGAGATTTAAAATGAGAATCTGTTGACAATTCAAAATTTGGAACTTGAGAAGGTAAATCAATATTCATCGAAAGGCGTGCAGAAAATTCCTTTCCAGTGATGTTTGAGATAAGTATTTCAGTATTCTCTAATGGAATCTTTAATATGTACTGCACTTTTGGTAAGCGTATTCCGCCTCCTATACTTATATCCTTATCTTTGTATAGAAATTTACCTCCATACGTTGCTGCTATATTTTCAAAAAAAGTTTTATACATACTAATATGTAGTGAAAAAGCGCTTAGTGTTACAGTTCGGAAATAATTTCAGTTGGCAGATATTAAAAATCCGCTATAAACTTTGCACCAAGGTGTGTAAATTAAATATCGAGATATTTTTTTAATATAATTCTACTTTAGCTAATGTTCAATTGGACCTCCTGATTCCCAATTAGCTTAAAATATTTTGAAGTTCCTCTTAAATTCTTTTCGTATAAGGTTTAGCAATGTTACTCATGATATTTTGTTTGATTTATTTCTACTATTTTAGGGGAGAAATGATTTACTTGTAAAACCCACTAATAGGTATTTTTTCAAATTAATGGAAACAGGCCTCTGCATAAAAAGAGTTTGGGATTTTACTGATTTGCTTTAGATGTGAGTTTTTATGTTGTCCAAAACAAACACTTATTTGTGAATCTATGAGCCGCACATAGAGCTTTTAAACTTGCCTCATTCGCTTTATGCTTGAGTTCTTGCATCCGACGCAGGAGCATAGCGACTAAGAGGAATGCAAAAATTGCAACTACGTTTCGATTGGTCTATAATTTAGCTGTATGCTTTAAGGCATTTTTAGCCCTGCCTCCGACGAATCCCATCACCGACGAGAGAGGCACGATCGAGAGGATGATGCTGTTGAGAGGAAGGCTTACTGATTAAGACTCATTACCGATAAAAGAGGTACGAATGAGAGGAAGATGTCAGGAGCTGTAAAATTTACTTTTGATGTATTCCTAATCTTGACAAAGCCACAAACTTTACCGCTTATGTATTCCTTAAGATGGTTATGAATTTTACAGCGGAGCCATACGACCACGCGTTAATGCGCTGGAATGCTTTTGCCTTCGATAATTATATACTATTATAAGTATGCGAGCCCTCTAGCCAATCAGACTGCCAGGGTCTAGTATAAGAATAGTAGCGATTTTACACGCACTAACTTTTCGGTTAAACATAGACCTTTTTTGTTATTATTTCACTTTCGTTTTAGCGATTAAACCGCTATTATTTTTATACATTGTTGGCACACGTAATTTTTCAATCCCGGTAATTATTCCGTTTGCAACGAATGTCTTGTTTTTGCTTAAGTCAACAATTGTGTAAGTAATCTGCTCTTCTTTAATCTCAGTAATTTTTACAACTTCTAATTCGCTTTTTAGATTTCTAACTTTAGTTCTTACTTTAAGTTGTATTACATCATTTATTTCATAGTCTCTTTCTGTCTTTTTAGGGTTCATCGAAGTCCAACTAAGATTTTTTGCTAAAAAAGGATGGTCTTTTGTACAGGTTAATTGGATTCCATTTGAGAACTCGATATTGATAAGGTCTTTATGAATTTGACTTGCTAATTCTTTTATGATAGAACTTTCATATTCACCAGTCTCTTTGTTATAAGACAGTATTTCGTCTCCTACTTTTAAATCTTCTATTTTTTTGAGTGTTCTATCACTCATGGTTATTAATGTTCCTTTAGCCAAGCAATGAACATCCAAACCATCAAAGTAAATCTCTGAAATTGCGGTGTCATCATATTTGTCTCCTTTATAAATAGATAGGATTTCAAATTTTATATTCCAATTATCTTTCTCTTTTAATTTGTCAAAATCTTTCCTATCTGAATTTCCTAGAGGTTTTTCAAGCTCAATTATTTGTTTTGAATAAATATCTTTTAATTCAATTATAGCATATGGTTCATTGTTAATAAGCATTTTTAATTTATGTACTCTCGAGTTGTCTTTCCAAGCCTTTTCACTTTTCACATAACCGTTAGCGAAGATTATTGTTGTTACTCTTGGATGCGTAGGTGCAAAACTAAAATTGATAAATTCTCCTATTCCGTAGCCTTTTTTCCCTTCTACCCAAGCAGTTTGGTAACTAAAATCAGTTAGGTTTTTCGCTTTGTAATCTAATTTACCGTTTGACGATAATTCAGATGATGTTGTTACGCTATATTCACCAGCTCCACAGTACCAACTACAACCGCCTCCTTCGACATCCCACATACTTTCATAGGTTTCGTCATATTTTTCAAAAAGTTCATTTTCTTCTTCTGTTAAATTATCCCAACTCTTTTTTTCATTGGCTAAATCTTCTAATAGTTGGTCTCTTTTTTTCCAATCATTTTGGACTTCAATTCCAAAGTCAAATGTTTCTCCTTCTATGGGAATTATCGTTTTTAACTCTTGACAAAATAAATTTGTCGTTAAAATCATTGTTATTAGAGTTATATGTAATTTCATTTTATGATTTTCGCTTTATGTGTGCCAACGTCTCCGTATATGAAACGTAGCGTGTAAAAAGGCACTAACGTTTCGGATTATACACGAGCCGAATTTTTAAATTTTTCTTTTTATCTTAATTTCTCAAAAAGCCAAATTTAAAAATTTGGCGGTCTTCGCAAATACAGCCAAACCTTTCGGAAAGCCTGTAATAGCTATGTTTTATATACATTGTTGTGCATAGTGCTTATGCCGCTATCGTAACCTTAATCTTTTTGTAAATATCAGAAAACTCATTTTCAACATCAGCATAAACATCAGTTTTTTTATTATCATCAATAATTTCTACAACAACGGAATAATCTTGTAAATAATCATCTTTTACTTTACCACGAGTGTAAAGTCTAAGTCTTAATTCCCAAAAACCTGCGGAATAAGACCTGCTAAAGTTTTTCTCAAATTGAATTATTGGATTCCAAGGTAGGTTGTATTTATCTTCTGCTGAAATTGCTATGTCTTTCATACCTCTATCCGTATTTTTTATCAGCGTTGCAGTTATTCTTGCTTCTGAATATTCTTTGTCATTATCAGGATTTACTGGTGGGTCATAAGTAACGGTTATTTTTACACGTAACTTTGTATCTTCTTCATCAGCTCTTAAAGAAGATGGAATATGAAAGCCTATGAATTGATAATTATCTTGGTCTAATTGTCCTTCATATATATAAGCTGCATTGAAATTACCTGCGGTTAATGCTCTTTCTATATTTGGCTCGCCAAAACCGACATAATTTAAACCAGATTCGCTCAACTCATCGTGATTGCTTCTTGGCTCTGTAAAGTGACATAAAAGTCCTTTTACTAAGTTCGGGTCACTTTGTGGGTATGCGTCAAAGAGTCTTTGAGCATATTGAGTAATTATAGGTGCAGAATGGCTTGTGCCATTGTCCACAGATAAATTTTTTCCATCTTTTGAAATACCATAAGTTGAAATACGCGGTGAGTTAGAATAAGGGTCGATTAGATTTCCACCGTGAGCAACTAATTCAGGTTTAATTCCATTATCCGCTCCTGGTCCTTTTCGTGAAAAAGGCGAAACAAAATTCACGTCAGATAAAGCTGTTCCATTGGTATGTTTTGCAATTGAACCAACAGTTAAACCTAGTAATGATTCTGCGGGACAACCAATTCTGGAAAGTGGACTGCCATAATGGTCAGTTGGGAAAGTTCCTAACAAGCTGCGAATATTACCAGCAGCAACTACAAATAACACTTTATATTCTTTAGACAAAAAATCTAACAATTTTGCCAAATCTGAAAACTCTGAATCTTTAATTGGCGTGTCAGCACCTAATGACAAATTATATACTTGAACTATTCCTGCATACTTATCTACTGTGTCTTCAATTGCAGTTCTTAATAAAAATTCACTTGGGCCAATAACTTGCCCAAGATTATTTACTCCAAAGACAGACAAATCAATTAAATTAAAGTAAGGACTTAAACTGTGAGTGCCTAGGCAATTGTCAATATCATCTCCAAAAACACACCTGCTAGCAACAAAAGTTCCGTGATTATAATCACAATCTATCGAAGTTGAATTAATATATATTAGATGTTCTTTTATGAGGTTATCCATTATTCCATTTTTGTTAATTCCAGAGTCAACTATGCAAACTAGAGAGTCTGATTTAACAGGGTTTATGGTTAGTGGATTAGGAAGAGCATCAGAAGGTGTTGATTGAGGTACAACGAATGTTTGACTGGTTTTTATTTCTTTTATGGTAGAAAAATCAGTTGCAAGTTGTGGTAAATACTTTGCTTGAATTGTGCAATGCAATGAAGCCACACCATTTTTAAAATTCCGCTTTTTCACATCATCAGAAAATTGTCTAAGTTCCGCTTCAATTGAATTTGTAATAGCAAGTAATTCTTTTGATGTTATAGCATTAAAGAGATTAATAACAATTTCTATCCTTTCATTAGATTCGTAATCGATTGTTTCATCTATTTTGTTTTCAGGCGGAATACTTGAAATACTTTCAATAGGCGCAAAATAAGTTTTACCAGTATTTTCTGGACTGGATATATAATTCTCGAGTCTTTGTTCAAATAAATTTAATTTTTCCTTTCCAATTTTTGCAGTTCCAATCGATTCATTTTTAGCAGAGAATGATAATAATTCAAATCCTAGATTTTCAATTTTTAGTTTTTGACTTTTGATAGTTATTTTCTCAGGTGTTTCAATTTGAAGATATAAATCACTTGTATACTCAATATCCTTTTTCTTAAACTCGGTAGTAATAAAATCTTGAGTTTGAACCTTTAGTTTTTGTCCGTGGTCGGTATGGCTAATACGCTGTACTGAAGGTGCGAAACCGTGCTTATCATACTTAATATTTCGTATGTTATCTTTTGGTATTTCGAAATGAAATTTTTCTTCGCTCATAGTTTTTTCGCATTATGCACAACAGGCCACTGCATAAAGCGAGTGCGGCATTTTGCTGATTTGCTTTATTTGTGGGTCTTTGTTTGTTTTGTCTAAATATACACTTATTTGTGAATTTTGTGGCCGCACATAGAGCTTTCAAAAATGCCTCATTCGCTTTATGCTTGAGTTGTAGCTGGTTGCAACTACGTTTCGATTTTTCTATAATTGAGCTGTATGCTTTTAGGCATTTTTAGCCATGCCTCCGACGAGTGAGGCACGAACGAGAGGAAGGCATATAGATCTCAAATTGAATCTCTCTACTAAATATTATTAAAACGATGCTAGGAGCTTTAAAATTTACTTTTGATGTATACCTAATTTTAACAAAGCCAGAAACTTTACCGTTTATGTATTTCTTAAGATGGTTATGAATTTTACAGCGGAGCCATACGACGAAGCGGTAATATGCAGATGAGCAACAACTTTCGATAATTATAAACTTTTATAAGTATGCAAGCCCTCTAGCCAATCAGACTGCCACGGTCTTGTGTATGAAACGTAGCGTATAAAAAGATGCTTACTTTTCGGATTTAGCACGAGCCGAATTTTTTATTTTTATGTTTAAATTTCTTTTATAATATAACCAAATAAAAAATTTGGCGCATTTTGTAAATATACAAAAACCTCTCGGAAAGCCTATAATAGCTATGTTTTATACACGTTGTTGTGTATAGTGCTTTTCACGTTCAGCTTGGTTTTCCGATGTTTGTTATTTAGTTCGGAAGTGAGCGTTGGCAAGACATACTCTTTTGCAATTTTGGGCGTAGCGTTGGCTTTAGCGAATTGCGAATGTGTATGGCTTTTAGCTTTGGCATTTTATTCTTCATCATCTAGTGTTTCTAAATTTTCCGTTAATGAAAATCCTTTTTGCCTGAACCAATTTTCGCTTATTCTATTATTATCACTTTTGGGCAATGGTTTTGCTTCGTGAACCTTAAAGGTTGTCGGAAGATTTACCGAATGACCAAAAATCAAAGCGTGTTGAGTCGGAATAGATGGCATTCTCCTCAAAATCGTTTCGGAAATATGCGGTGTAATTTGTCGAATATGTGCAAGGTCTTCTGGATTTTGTATTCTGTGGACTATGAAATTACTGCATTGAGATAATACTGTTTTAGATAATTCACTTGGTCTTTGTGATGAAACTAAAAGTAACAGTCCAAATTTTCTCCCTTCTTTAGCAATTGAGTCGAAAATCTTATTTGCTTTAAGGAATGTTCCCATCGGATTTCGTGAAATATATCTATGAGCTTCTTCCAAAATTAGATTTACTGGATATGAATTTCGAGGATTTATGTCCTTAACACTTTCATAAATTATACGAGATATAACACAAGATATTACTTCCACAATTTCATCTTCTACTGCACTTATGTCTATAATAATTATTTGACTAGTTTTTAATTTTTGAGCTTCTACTTCATTTAATCCAATCAAACTGTTTTTATACTCACTTATATTGCCTTCATCTTTTTTTAGAAAATTAAAATCAGTTCTGTCCTTGATACTTTTTACTCTTGTAATTAACGAAGAACAATAGTCTCTAATATGTCTATTTCCGTGTGCTTCTTCATATAACAAAGCTAAATCGAGAGCATCTTCTATAATATCAAATGTGAATTTTTGGTATTTTTCATAAGAAGGCATTTGAAATTTTTCTTGAATAAAAAGTGATAAACCGTCTTCGTTAGTTTGTTCAAGGAAATAGTGTAATTGTTCAGTACCTACTATTACACCAAAATGAACATACAAGCAGTTTCTTAAATTAAGCCTGACGTTTTGATTCCCAATACGTACAGAATTATGCTCATTATCATCTTGGTCGATAAAAGTAAATTCTGTTGTTAATGATATTTCAGCTGTATTGAATTTTTGAAGTATCGATATTATCCTATCGGATTTTGATGGACTGCTAGTTTCATCTCTTAAAATCTCACTTATGCACGTTGCCAAAATATGATTTTTGAGTTCATTGACATTTTCTCCAATAGAAAAAACAGATGCTAAACCTAGTGCGTTTCTTAATATTGGTATTTGAGTTTTTTCTGTTGCTTGAAGAAGTAAAGCCCATTCATCAATAGTCAAAAACCAATGAGGTAGCGTGAATTCTTTTACATCCTTGTCCGAACTCCCAATACAGAAATTTTGCACTTCAATATCTGTGTTTTCAGATATCTCACTAAAAGCCTGTTTGTATTCGCCATTTACATCAAACACAATGAATGTACTTCCTACAGCACTATGATTTGACAGCTTATAAATAGACTGAAGAATTGAAGAAATTGTACAAGATTTACCACTTCCTGTATTTCCTAAAACAGCAGAATGACCAGCAAAGAATTTATCTATATCAATTTTAACTTCATAATCTGGGAATATAGTGGAAGTGCCAATTGAAAGCGTTTTATATCTTCTCTTTTCACAATCACATTTTTCTTTGTGTTCACTAGGTTTTTCACAAACTATCTCAATTTGTTCCTTAACATTAAAAATGGCATCAAGTTCTTTTTCTTTTATGTAAAGAACGTCTGTATATAATGCAGGATAAACACTAACTCCAAATTCAAATTTATAATAATCTGGATTTTCATCAACTGGTTTTAGTGTGCCAATAGGAAGTATTTCTAGATATTTACCAGTAGTACTTTTACTTAAAATTTGTTCTTTAGGATTACTGAAAGGTACATTTAGCTCTTTTTCTCGAACTCCAGATACTTCCGATACTATAAAATAATTTTGATACGGTAGCACAACGTAGCTGTTAAGTTGAGCAAAATAATGGATATCATCAAATCCGCTAATGTTAAAATTGTCAATACCACTTAATAATTCAACAGTAAATCTGTCTGAATTTATTGCTACTACTTTACCAATAACTCTTTGCTTATCTTCTCTATTCATTATCTTGGAAATAGAGTTTTTATAGCATTATCGATTTTGTCATCAATTTCGTCATTACTTAAGTCTGGTAAAATTTGCTCAATAAAACCTTTAAAATAATGTAAACTTTCTCCGTTTTCTAACTTACCACCTACAATCCAGATTCTTGGGTCATTTAGTGATTTTAGTTTTTTGATTTCATCACTTTTAGCAAAATCTCCAAACACGATTAATCGGAAAGACGGTATTGTAAATGCCTGATATATAAGATTGTTTATATGCTCATCGCTGAAGCTATAGCCAAGAGAAATAAGTATATTGTTATTCCTCATTAACCTTTTCTGAAATTCTCTAAACAAATCTGAATATGGACTTCCCATACTTGCATTTTGTTTTAGAGGTGTAGGATGTATCATTATAACATCCTTTTTTTTGAGGTTTTCTAAACTTGTTTCTTGAATTTCTCTAACTCTAAAAAGTTTGGTCTGTTCTTCGTCCTGAACCCAGTTTATAGAACCGTGTATTTTGTATAGATAAATGAAATTATCAATAACACTCCATTTACCTTGTGATAAATCCATTTTTTCAGCTAGTGCATAATTAAAAATGGTCGGATTAAAATATTTTTTTATACCACCTGAAAATCCATTTACGTAATGTATTCCTAAACTGTCAAGTGCGATTTCAGAGTACAAGTCATAGTTTGTTGTAAATATGCTTGGTTTTGGAAGATTTGCATTTCTGTATAAAAGTTTGCGATAAAACATTTTATAAAGATTTACCAATTCTATGTCATCTTCATTGCTACGTTTAGTCTCATTCAGACATTGTTCTAAAAGGAAATTTCTTGCTTTATCAATGATACCTTTGACCTTTTTAAATTCGTCCGTTCCATTTTGATTGGTAGTTTCATAAAAATATATAAGACTGTGAAGTGTGCCTAAAAAAGTTTCTAAATTGTTTTGGAATGTAGTTGACGTAATATCAAGTTTTACATCGTCTTTTAGCCAATTTCGGTCATCTTCTGTTAGAATGTTAGCATAAAAGTTTTTAGCAAGTGGTGCCATTGTCGGGATGCCTATTTCTTCCCATTCTTCATCACTATTCTGAATTTGATATGAGGAACAGCCAGAACCCAAAAGAAAGGATAGATTCTTTCCATCGAGAACTTTATTAAAAGAATCTTGAATTTTATTTAGAAGAGCCGATTCAGTTTTTTCATCTGATTTGTCTTTTATTTTCTTTAAAACTTCTTCGTTTCCTTTGTAAAAATATAATTCAGATTCTGCCATTAATAACTTATGTTTTGGTTTTTCAATTTAATCAAATTATTCTCATTTTCGCGCGTTTGCAAAAAACAGCTCTTTTATTTTTTTTGGCGTTGGCTTTTTTCGCGTTGGCAAAAAAATGAATGTGCTGTTTAGGCGGCTGGCTTTTTTAGTTCAAATGTTCAATTTTTTACAATTTTCGGATTATGCACAACAGGCCACTGCATAAAGCGAGTGCGGCATTTTGCTGGATAGCCTGTATTTAGTTGTTTTTTAATTGCTTGTCTAAATATACACTTATTTGTGAATCTGTGAGCCGCACATAGAGCTTTCAAAAATGCCTCATTCGCTTTATGCTTGAGTTGTAGCTGGTTGCAACTACGTTTCGATTTTTCTATAATTGAGCTGTATGCTTTTAGGCATTTTTGAGCAGTGGCCTGTGGCAGTCTGATTAAGTAGGGCGGGAGCTGTAAAATTTACTTTTGATGTATTCCTAATTTTAACAAAGCCAGAGACTTTACCGTTTATGTATTCCTTTAGATAATTATGAATTTTTCAGCGGAGCCATACGACAAAGCGGTAATATGCAGATGAGCAACAACTTTCGATAATTATAAACTTTTATAAGTATGCAAGCCCTCTAGCCAATCAGACTGCCACGTCTCCGTATATGAAACGTAGCGTGTAAAAAGACGCTATCGTTTCGGATTATACACGAGCCGAATTTTTAAATTTTTCTTTTTATCTTTATTTATCTAAAAGCCAAATTTAAAAATTTGGCGGTCTTCGTAAATACACAAAAACCTTTGTTAAAGCCTATAATAGCTATGTTTTATATACATTGTTGCCAGTAGTTTTTCTCAGAATATGTTCCACCATTTTTTCTTTTTTTCATAATATCTAATAAAATGGTCTTCTCCTTTTAAATCAATCCAACACTTTTTAAATGCAACTTTTAATATTGGATTGTCCTCAATTTTTATGTTTGATTCAGGATAGGTATTACCTGAACTCATTATTGATGCTCTAAAACCACCTGTGTTCATCATTTCAATTGCCCAATAAAAATCATCTTCATTTCCGTCAAATTTGGTCATTAATTCATTGACAATCAATTTATCATCTTTAATTCCTTTTTCTCGGCATTCAAGAATACAATCTACAATACTTTCAGCTACTTGGTCAGTCATTTAAATTAAGTCTTTTATTGGTGGCGCAGAGTGTAATTCTATTTCCCAATCTTCATAAGGTGGCTCAACTTGATACTTAGAATCACAGTAAGAGCGGATGTAGTCCACAGCTCTTTTTTCAGCATATTTGGCATTCAGCACGTTTCCATTTTCGTCCAATTCAATGACGTTAGCAAATATTGCAAAAGCTTGTTCTATCGCACTTGGTTCTTCTCCGAATAAGTCCAAATATTCAATTCCGTTTAATTGATAATGAGTTCCACTCGCAATGAAATATGCAAATGTTCTTAATGCTCCGCTAAAAGAATTACTTAACTTCATAAGGTTTTTTTCAAATTACTGGCAACAGGCCACTGCATAAAGCGAGTGCGGCATTTTGCTGGATAGCCTGTATTTAGTTGTTTTTTAATTGCTTGTCTAAATATACACTTATTTGTGAATCTGTGAGCCGCACATAGAGCTTTCAAAAATGCCTCATTCGCTTTATGCTTGAGTTGTAGCTGGTTGCAACTACGTTTCGATTTTTCTATAATTGAGCTGTATGCTTTTAGGCATTTTTGAGCAGTGGCCTGTGGCAGTCTGATTAAGTAGGGCGGGAGCTGTAAAATTTACTTTTGATGTATTCCTAATTTTAACAAAGCCAGAGACTTTACCGTTTATGTATTCCTTTAGATAATTATGAATTTTTCAGCGGAGCCATACGACAAAGCGGTAATATGCAGATGAGCAACAACTTTCGATAATTATAAACTTTTATAAGTATGCAAGCCCTCTAGCCAATCAGACTGCCACTCGTTAATATAAGCAATATACTTAAATTCCCAATATATCTACCTCAAGACAGGTGGATATAAGAACTTTTTGTTTTGCATTCATATATACAACTCATTAGGTGTATATAAGAAGTTTACCGTGTACAAATGACTATAAATATTTGTATTCGTTTGTAAACGGGTAAGGCAAGTCTAATTTACATTTCGCGAAAGCGGAAAAAAAATCCACCTCATAAGAGCTGGATTTTTTTATCTAAAATGCTGTATAACGTACGGCTAGGTGCTCCTTTTTAAAATATAGGCACAAGAGTAGTCTAGTAGGAGAGAGGTGCCTTTTATCGTGCAGCTTTTGCCTTAAGCGCTATAGGTTTTAGTTTAGTTAAATCTATAGGATAAAGAAATTTTAATAGCAATTTTACGAGAATATACGCTACCATAATTATCAAGAGTGACATGTTTGTGATGAGTATCAAATAGAGTGTGGAGATGAGCAAAATTATGATTACTTGTAGTTTAGATTGGTTTATAGACAGCGCTGTAGGTAATCTGGAGTTGTGGCAATCTAAACTTAGTGAAATATTAATATCATAAAAAAAAATACACTTAAGTTTCTAAAATAAATTTTTCAGAAATTTAAGTGCATTTGAAAATAGAATCATTGTTGTTTTGAACCTTATTTTTCTACATAAGGTGATCCCGCTAGTTTTAATTTAGTGTAGATGCTTTCCATTTTATTTTTAATACCAATTAATCTATTTTTTGCTTCAGTCAATTGAGCAGATATAATTTTTAATTGTTTTTTATGAGTATTTGTGGGGCCATATGTTGACCGTTCAATTCCTCTATAAATTGTAAAAAGTCTTTCTCCTAATTGAGGACGTGTTTTTTCACCAATTGATAACTTTGCTGGATTACCGTAGATATCAATATTTAATTTATTGAGATCATCACGGATAGATTTGAGTTGAGGCTCTAAACTTCCAGGTTTAACATTAGTTCTGATGGAAGCTTTTTCCATTGCATTTAATCGCTGTAAAGTTTTTTTAATTTCAATATCAAATGCAGAGACATCTCTACTAACTGTCTCGTAACTTCTCCAAAAATCTGCCGTCACTGAAGTAGTAGAGCCTTGAAGTGCCCCTTTGAATAGAGGTTTTACGTTAAAAGTTATGGTTTCATCTAATTTGGTAATAACGCCGTTATTTTGGAGATACATAGTTGCTTTATAATTGCCCGGAGGTGCCAGCAATCCTCTCTGTACTTCTTCATTATTATTCTGCGATTTTTTTTCATTGAGCAAGATGGGTTCTAGTGAAGGATAACGCAAATCCCAAGCAATACGATTGATTCCTACACGTGGGGTTGTTGTCAATTTTCTTATAATATTGCCAGTATTATCTTCAATAGTAAAAATTAATTGAGGTCGATCCATCAGTGTTTCTGCAGATAAATCATCATACCCAGGGAAGGGTACATCTGAATTTTTATACTTTTTTTCAGATTCAATTCGTTTTGCCTTGGCAGTTTTAGGAATTTCCTTTAGATAATAGGTGAGTACTGCGCCAAAATCAGGATTTGGAGCAACGAAGTGGCTATCGCCTTGACTACCTTTACCACTTTCAAAACTCAAGTGTGGTCGTTCTATATACCACCACGCATCACGTGTAGAAAATAGTTTAGCGTCCTTTTGAAAGGTTGAATCTGATAATTCTCGTAAAGGCGTTATGTCATCAAGAATATAAAACCCCCTACCAAATGAAGCGCCGACAAGGTCATTTTCTCTACGCTGAATAGTAATATCTCTAAATGAAATGGTAGGTACGCCACCTTTCAACTTAGCCCAATGATCACCACCATTTATAGTAAAATAAATTCCAAACTCAGTAGCTGCAAAGAGCAAGTCCTTTTTTATATGGTCTTGTACTAATCGCCAGACCATAGTATTTTCTGGAATGTTGCTTGAGATAGAACTCCAAGTTTCTCCCTTATCTGTACTCTTTAACATATAAGGCTTAAAGTCGCCGTACTTGTGATTGTCTAGCGCCATATAAACTGTATTAGCATCAAAAAGATCTGCACGAATATCATTTACAAAAGCTGTAGCAGGGATACCAGGAATTGAACTCAAAAGCTTTTTTGTCCAGGTATTACCATCATCTTGCGTAACTTGAATAATACCATCATCAGTACCTGCATAAATTAGACCTTGCTGTTTTGGAGATTCAGCTAGAGAGGTAATCGTATTATAATTACTCATGGCATAAACATCCCAAGCTTCATTGAAGGATTGCTTCTTACCCATAATTGGCAGCTCAATTCGGTTTTGATTTTTAGTCAGGTCTCCAGATATTGGTGTCCAATCGTCACCTCGATTTACAGATTTCCAAACACGTTGTGAAGCAAAATAGATTGTAGTGGGGCTGTGAGGGCTTATTAAAATAGGAGCATCCCAATTAAACCGCTCATAGTTTTCATTTGCGCTGGGTTGCGGTTGAATATCAATAACTTCCCCTGTACTCATATCTATTCTTGACAATGTCCCTTCTTGACGCTCAGCATAAACAATGTCTGGATTTCCAGGTTCCGTTGCTGTTTGATGGCCATCCCAATTCAAAATAACCTTCCAGTCGCTATTTTGTATTCCATGTATATTATCTGTACGTGACGGACCACTTTCAGAGCTATTATCTTGAGTTCCTCCGTAAATATTATAAAAAGGTTTTGCATCGTCAACAGCCAGCTTGTAAAATTGAGTAATGGGTAAATTTTCAATATATTTCCATGTTTTTGTTAAATCAAAACTTTCATATAGACCACCGTCACTACCTACTAATAAATAATCTGGGTCGTTCTGTTTGAAGGCAATAGCATGGTTATCTCCATGCTTGTTCTTTTCATTCATACGGTAAAATGTCTTACCACCATCTTCTGAAATCTGTAAATTATTATCCATCAAGTACAATTTTTCTTCTTGATGTGGGGAAGAGTATAATTCCTGATAATAATGTGGTCCAGTTCCACCAGTCACTGTATTTGATTGTTTCTTCCAAGAATTACCTCCATCATCACTTCGCCAAAGTCCACCCGTTCTGCGCTCCATTTCAATAGCTGCATACAATATATTTGAGTTGAAATGCGACATGGCAAGTCCAATTTTCCCCATATTTCCTTTAGGAAGCCCATTGGTGAGTTTAATCCAAGTCTCACCTGCATCTGTACTTTTATGGAGACCTGATCCAGGACCACCACCCATATATGCAGCAACGGTACGGTGTCTATCCCAAGTAGCTGCAACTAATATGTTAGGATTTTTTAGATCGATAACAACTTCGGTTACTCCCGTCCATTCACTATTTCCCAATGTTTTTTTCCAAGATTTCCCACCATCTACAGATTTGTAGAGACCACGATCACCACCTTTGTTCCACAATGGCCCTTGTGCTGCTACCCAAATGGTATTACTGTCCTCAGGATGTACAATGATTTTGGAAATATGTTGAGAATCTTCAAGCCCCATATTTTCCCAAGTATTACCACCGTCTACACTTTTATAAATCCCATCACCATAAGAAATGTGACGGCCTCCCACATCCTCACCTGTCCCTACCCATATAATATTGTGGTTATTAGGGTCAATAGTCACTGCGCCAATAGCAAATGTAGATTGATCATCAAAAATAGGAGTCCAAGTAGTACCCGAATTGACAGTTTTCCAAACGCCACCCGAAGCGACTCCTACATACCATATATTTTCATTTTCTGGATGAATAGCAATTGCTGCGATACGTCCGCTCATAAATGCTGGACCTATACTTCTAAGTTTTAATCCATTAAAAATAGTATCATTTGAAATTTGATGAGTGTCATTAGTTTTATTTTTTTGTGCCGAAACGTGAAGCGTACAAAAAAAAAGTAATAAGAAAGAAGATAGGTAGCTTATTTTACTTTTCATTTTATATAAAGTTTATTTGATTCGTGATTTTTTTATCATGTAAAAATTACGAATATTTTCTGTTGGATTTTGTTAAATCTAAATAAGAAATTATTTGACACTTTAAAATCCGTAGGTTTTGCTCTATGTAAAGATAGAATTTAGATTTTTTTACTGTTAAACTATTTATACAATAAATCATCCTGTAGGCTTCACTTCTATGTATAAGACTACCATCCCTTAGTAGATTATAAAAACTTTTCCGTCTACAAACGAATACAAATACTTATAATCGTTTGTGAACGGGTAGGGGGAGACCTATTTCTTTTTTTCGCGAAAGCGCAAAAAAAATCCACCTCATAAGAGCTGGATTTTATATTATCTAAAATGCTGGATTACGTACGGCTAGGAAAGCTTTTAAAGTACACAAACAAATGTTTTCTAAAAAAAGAGAGGTTCCCGTTATCGTACAGCTTTTACCTTAAGCGCTATTGGTTTTAATTTAATAAACCCTACAGCATGAAGCATCTTCATGATGGCATAGGTCACATCAATCTCATACCAATGTACTCCACCAAAATTAGGCCTTGCTGCAAATTTATGGTGATTGTTATGATACCCTTCTCCCATCATTAAAAAATCAAATCGAAAAAGGTTTTTTGAAGTATCTGTTGTCTTAAAATTTGTATACCCTATAATGTGGGCAAACCAGTTGATAATCACGCCATGTACGGGTGCCATAAATAGGGCGATAGGTAGTAAAAGCCACTGCCACCATGCGGTTGCAAATACGGCAAAAAAGGCAATGTACAATGCTCCCCATAAAACTCTAGATAATCGAGAACTTGCAAATGCATCAAAACGTTTCCATTGTGGGATATTTATTTTAAATTTTTTATCTACTTCAATACGATCATTGTTGATATCTTGATAGATATTTTTTGTCTTCCACATCATAGCAAACAGATTTTCATCGTAAGAAGGGGAGTGGGGGTCTTTTTCTGTATCTGTAAATGCATGATGGATTCTATGCATAATGCCATACCCATAAGCACTCAGATAGCTAGGGCCTTGGAAAATCCAAGTTAAAATATAGGTGATTCTTTCGGCAGTTTTTGACATCGTAAATGTTTGATGTGCTGCATACCGATGTAAGAAAAAAGATTGAAAAAATAAGCCGCTATACCAGAGTATAACTACAAAGATGATAATTGTCATTAATTTTTTTTACAAAGTTATCGCTATATCGCAGCGATTACAATGAACCTGCATTAAGAAATACGCTTGCGTATGCGGCTTAATGCCTGTGGCGTGACACCTATGTAGGAGCTTATGTATTTAAGCGGGATCTCCTTAATTAAATGAGGTCGCTCTTTAAAAATACTCAAATAACGCTCCTCTGCACTTTGATCTAAGAGGGATTGTAGGCGCCTTGATTTATCTAGAAATAAATTCTCTGCGGTGAGCCTTCCTATAAGATTGCCAATTTTTGTTTTCTCATACACTTTTTGAAGATCTTCATAGGTGATGCTTAGTAGTTTAATATCTGTCAGTGCTTGGATAGCGTGACTAGAAACGTTACGAGAGAGAAATGAATCGTACGCACTTACAAACTGGTTTTCAAAGCAAAATCCAAAGGTGATTTCTTTATCAGAATCCTCTTTTGGAATATAAAGCCTTACCGTTCCTTCTTGCAAGAAAGAGATATGATCTTCTACAGTTCCTGCTTTTAAAAATATGTTTTTTTTAGAAAAACTACGCGCTACCAGTTTAGAAGAAAATAAATCCCAGTCAGCGTTTGATATTTTTGCAAATTCTTCTATGTATGCACGTATTTCTTTCAATAGAATAGGAGGTGTTTTTTATGGTAATCAAAGATACTGTTAGAAAAAATTGTTTTATAACGAGTAAGAAGACTTTAACAATGATTTTCTACGTATAACCTATAGATGCTGTACAAATTATAGTTAAGAAAAGTAAAAGAAGGCTAGATCTATATCAAAAAAAATCCCACTCATAGTGGGATTTGATATGTACGTATGCAACTATGTACTAGCTTACCGTAACTTCTTCAACTGTAGCATCTACTACGTCTCCTGCATATGCTGCTTTACGATTAACTGTGTTAGAAGCTTTTGCGGTTTCACGATCTAATGCATTTTTAAGGCTGGTTAATCTTTCAGAAACTTGATCTTCTACTTCTGTATAGCTTTCTTTTAAAGTGTCTCCAGCTTTTCTAGCCTTATCTTTAAGTGATGCCTTTTCTTCTGGAGTCATATTTTTATATTTCCAAATTCCAAGAGCACTTGCTGCTACTGCTACTAATCCTAATATTCCTTTTGTGTTATTATTCATGATGTTGTTTTTTTATTTTGATATAAAGATACTGGAAGCGCTTGGTTATTAGTGATTTCAAGGAGCTATTTAGCTATTTATTAATACACAATTGGCAATAAGCTTCTCAATTTTAAGAGTTAGTAAAATTGTTGTGAATAAGCGTTAAAATGGAGGGATTACGCTTTCGCGAAAGCAAAAAAAAAGACATCCTATTATAGAATGTCTTTATATGGTATGTGTAAGCTATTTAATTATGCTACCGCTTCTGTTCTGCTGTAATAGTGTAATACATTTTGATAAAACGTATGATTCTCTGGAGTATCTCTAACACACGACTTTAAGAACTTAGTAAAGTTGGTATATTCAATGCAAACCTCTGCTCCGCGTTCAATCATATCCACACCTAAACAAACTTGTTGATGATCAATATCTAAAACAACTGAAGTCGAATTAAAAAAATGTTTAATGAGGGCAACATGTAGTTGCTTAAAATTTGCCCGACGTTGAAAACGAAAATCTGTCGAATATTCGATTAAGTTATTCAAGCTTTTGATAGTGGTAGAGGTCTGATTCATAGGTGATTTATTTTGGATAAAATTAGAAATCAAGATGTTAACAAAAAACTAAGGAAAACAGTTTTATGTTTTGTTTAACGACCTGAAGCTATTTTCAACTTTTTGTCCGAGAATCAGCTTCTTTTATCTGATGCATGTGTACACGCAACTCCCTTCCAGCATATGATTTTATTTAACTTCATGCCTTTACCTATAAATCTATTAAAAATGAGTACTTTCGCGCTCTGATAAAAGCCCTGATTATGAAACGAATAAATGAATATAAAAAGCTCTTTAACGTAGAAAAAGAGATTGACCTTAAACTACTTAAAAAAAGCTACCGAAACCTTGTCAAAGAGTGGCATCCAGATAAGTTTCAAGATGGCGATGCTAAGCAAGAAGAAGCAGAGATTATGAGCCGCCGTATTATAGATGGATATCACTTTCTAGTGAGTATGGCTCCAGAAACAAAAGCAGCCAATCTTGAGGCATACACAGAAACGATTACAAATGCAGCCATTGCAGATTACCAACATAAAGGTTTATTACTAGAGATAACTTTTACAGATGGAACCACTTACGAATATTTTGGGGTGACTAAGCAGATCTATATTAAGATGATCAATGCAGGGAATCTTAATCGTTTTGCAAAGCGTAACATCTATCCAAAGCATAATTACAGAAAGTCTAAACGTCACTTGCAGGAAGCATAAGATCTCTTGAGTGTCTCAAGACATTCTGTATTCTCATTATAAACAAATTGTAGCAGTATGACCCATACCTTTACCGCATTAGGTGTAATAGATCAAGTACAAGAAGCTTTAAAGACTTTACAAATAACTACCCCTACAAATGTGCAACAGCAGGCCATTCCTGCATTGCTCACCTCTAAAAAAGATGTAGTTACGCTTGCTCAAACAGGTACCGGAAAAACACTTGCTTTTGCAGCTCCTTTATTACAATTAATAGATCGTACTAACCCAACTATACAGGCAGTGATACTAGTTCCTACACGTGAGTTAGGGCAGCAAATCCAGTCTAATATTACTTCCTATACTACACACCTTCCAGAAGTATCTTGTACCGCATTATACGGGGGAGTACCCGTAAAAGATCAAATAGAGCGGCTCAAACAACCTGCACAAATTGTAATTGCAACTCCAGGAAGATTGCTGGATCTTATGGAACGTGAAGCTATAAGCATCTCTCAAGCAAATTATCTAGTGCTAGATGAAGCAGACGAGATG